>DAINOY010000106.1:0-6071 GCA_036743735.1 Chloroflexota bacterium | reverse complement strand
ACAGCCTCTGGTTGATCACGTGGTGAGCAAACCAGCGGACGAGACTCCGGATTGGGAGGGCTCAGGCGCTGAATGGCTCACCCCGTGATCAGACCGTCCGGGGAGCCCCACCTCGAGCGCTGTTTTGATCACGGGATGATCGACGCTCAACGCGCGCCAGGCGCTGGAAGGCGGGGCTAGCTCGCCTCCGCGCGAAGCGCGACGTGGAAGATCGGCGCGGGGGCACTGTCGCCAATGGCCACCGCCTCGACCCCGACGACATGCACTGCCCCGGCGATCTCGCGATTCAGCCAGCGGACGCTCTCGAGGTGCTCGTCGCGGGCCCTGGCGCAGACCCACACGGCGGTCTTCGCGCCGCTGGCCACGATCTGTCGCATGAGAAGCCCGAACGCCCGATCGCTGCTGGCGCCCAGCTCGACCACGACCCGCACCGGGTTGCCGGCCGGATCGGCAGCGATGACGGTCCCGGGCGGCGCGGTCTCGCCCCCCTTCGGGCTGAGCTTCACGTCGAGTCGGCTCCCGATCTCGTCGAGATGCTGGCCCAGCCAGACGGCGAAATCCTCGCTGCGCCACAGCTCGACCGGGTCGACGTGACGCAACGTGCCGATGGGCAGACCGGCCCGTGGCGATGCGGGCGAGGCGCTGCCAGAGGCCGGCGTGCCGTTCGCTGGCTGCGCGCCAGCCGCCGATGGCGAAGCCGGGGCGGCCGGCTCACTGGGCCAGGGTGCGTTGCGACCATCGGCGGTCGGGGCGGGAACGGACACATTCCACCTGCCGGTACGAGCTTGCTGAGACGATCAGTGTCGCCCCGGCTGCGCGGCATGCACAGACGTACCTTGGGACGACCCGACTAGCCAGATCGGTGCGACGAGGCGCCGTGCGGTGGCTCGTACGTGCGCTCCCCGGCCTCGACCGCCACCGCCAGCCGGTTCTGCGGTGGCGGCAGCGGGCAGGTGGCGTACGGGCTGAAGACGCAGGGCGGGTTATAGGCGCGGTTGAAATCGATCCACAGCGCGCCGTCCGCCTCGGGTGCCGAGGCGTAGAGGAAGCGGCCACCGCCGTACGTGGTCACGCCGTTCGTCGCATCACCGAAGACGAGCCATAGCTCGCCGTTCGGTCCGCCCAAGAGCGCATCGAGCCGCTGCTCATCGCCGTCGACCTCGAACACGACCGTCCCCGGCGAAACCTCGTCCTGGACGTCACCGAGGACATCGGGCACCGCGATCGTGAAATCCCGCGCCGGCTCGAGCCGCGCACGCAGCCGCCAGGTCGGATCGACCGGGTAATGGTCGATCCCGGTGAACGCCGTCCGCTGCACCGACGCGGTGTCCCAGGTCCGCAGACCGACCCGGTCGCCGCGCTGGATGAGGCACATCCGCAGCCGTCCAAGCTCGAGCAGCGTCGGCTCACGACCATCCCTGTCGGTCTCGAGCCGGATCGTGGCGCCGCGGGCGATGGCGCCGTCGGCGACGGCGCCCGCATCGGTCAGGATGATCGTGCCGGCGTCCACGGGGCCATCTGGCAGCACGATATCCACCCCCGGGCCGGTCCCGACGCGATTCACGCCGGGTCGCAGCCAGTCCAGGCCGGCCAGGGTGAGCCAGCCCATCTCGCGCCGCAGGGCGGCATAGCGCTGTTGGCGCCATGCCTCGACGCCGGCGACGTGCGAACGGTCCGTGGCCTGGCCCATGACGCCTCAGCCTGCTGGCAGGAAGATCAGGGTGGGCGCGGTCCGCGGCCCGAGCCGGACGTACGTCGCGGCGCCGTGGCTCACCGGGTTGCGCGCCACGCGGCGTCCGGCGCGCGTCGTTCCGTCAAGCGCGACGGCAATCGGGCCTTCACCGAAGCGGGCGAGACAGGCCGCCGTGTAGCCCTCGCCGATCGGCTCGGCCAGCACGAGCACGCTCGGTCCGAGGCGCATCCGACGGCAGCGCGCATCGAGCAGCTCGTCCTCACCGCCGTCATGCCAGTCTGATCCGAGAGCCGGGGCAAGCTCCTCGACGGCCCGATCGACGTCGAGCGTGCCGAGCACGATGCCGCGCGGCGCCTCGCTCCAGTCGTCGACCGGCCGCGGGAAGAGCCCGAATCTCGGGTCGCTGGAGTCGGGGACGTCCAGCAGCTGGGTCGGAGCGCCACGCACTCCCCACCACAGGATTCGCGGCTCGTCGCCCGGCTCGGCGTAGAGCCATTGCGGGAACATCGTCGTGCCACCCTCGCGCAGGATCCGGTTCAGGGTGCCCTGGTCCGGTACCGCGATGCGGACGTGGCTGATCTCGGCCATGCGGCGAGTCTAGCCGGAGTGCCTCGTGACCGATGACGGCGCCATGGATCGGACGCGACGAGGCCGGCCCGAAGGCCGGCCTCGTCGTCCCAGCGGGAGGAGGGACTTCAGCGATCGACGCCCTCGAGCGGCCCGTGCCCGGCCGGGCGCTCCGCGGTCGTCGATCCCAGGTTGGCGGCGCCACCGCCGGCGAGGCCGCCGTCGACGCCCTCGAGGAAGCCGCTGCGCGCCGGCTTGCCCGTCACCGGGTCGATGCCACTGGTCTCCGAGGCTGCTGCGGCCGTCGCCGCGGCGTTCGCCACGCCGCCGTCGACGCCTTCGAGCATCCCGCTGCGCGCCGGCCTGCCGGTCGCCGGATCGATGCCGCTGGCCTGCGTGGTGGCTGCCGCCGCCGCGGCCGGGGCGGCATCGGTGATGTCGACGCCCTCGAGCATGCCGTGGCCGGCAGGACGCTCGTAGACCGCGGTGTTGGCCGGGAAGCTGACATCGTTGGCGGCGGGGAGGTTGGCCACGGTGACCGCACCGATCGATCCGAGCGCGATCGTGCCGGTGATGAGACCGGCCGCCATGAGCCGGCGCCGGAACTTGTCCGCATCGGCGACGGTCGGGAACTGCACGCTGATCGCGTGACCCTCGGTGTCGTCGTCGAGACCGACGTTGATCACGAATGAGCGCTCGGCGCCTGCCAGGGCGTGACCCTGCACGTCTTCATCGCTGGCGGGAGTGATCCGGACCTTCACCGCCGCCTCGTCACCGGAACGCAGCAGCGCGTTGAACTGCCGCTCCGTTTCGCCATCGGGGAATGCCATGGGCACGACCTGCTGGAGGTCGCCGATGGTGAGGGTGTAGCCCTCGGTTGTCATGGCCATCGCCTCCTTGCTGCGCCGGCCTCGGCGAGGTCGGTCGAGATTGGCTGGATCGTGGACCTGCGTGGGAGATCGAGCAGGCGGGTGACGGACGCGCCTGGCGTCAACTATCGGACAGCTGTCTCATCCTTAGCGGTCGGAGGGCGCGCTGTGGCGAAGCCGGCGCTGCGCTCGTAGGCATCGGCGACACGCAGGATCGTGCCCTCGTCGAAGGCACGGCCGATGACCTGGAGGCCCACTGGCTTACCGTCGACGAGGCCGCACGGGACGCTGACGCCAGGCAGCCCGGCGATGTTCACCGGCAGCGTGCAGGCATCGTTGAGGTACATCAGCAGCGGATCATCGACCTTGGCACCGATCGGGAATGCCACGCTCGGCGACGTGGGGGCCACGAGCGCGTCGACATCGGCGAGCACGCGGTCGAATTCATCCTTGATGAGCGTCCGGACCTGTTGCGCCTTGACGTAGTAGGCGTCGTAGTAGCCGGCCGACAGGGCGTAGGTGCCAAGCATGATGCGACGTTTCACCTCGGGACCGAAGCCCTCGCCCCGTGTGCGCAGGTAGTTCTCCATCAGGTCGGCGGCGCCCGCCGCGTAGCCGTACTTCACTCCGTCGTAGCGCGCGAGGTTCGCGCTCGCTTCGGCCGGCGCAATGATGTAGTAGGTGGCGAGTCCCTTGTCCGTCGAGGGCAGGCTCACGTCCACGATGTCGGCACCGAGCGTCGCGAGCTGCTCGATCGCTGCCCTGATCGCCGCCTCCACCCCGGGCTCCATGCCCTCGACGAAGTACTCGCGCGGGACCCCCAGCCGCAGGCCGCGAATGTCGCCCGTCAGCAGCTCGCCGTACGCCGGAACCGGAGCGTCGACGCTCGTGGAGTCCCGCGGATCGTGGCCGGCGAGCGCCTGGAGCACCGTCGCGCAATCACGCACCGATCGCGTGAACGGGCCGCACTGGTCGAGGCTCGAGGCGAACGCGATCATCCCGTAGCGACTGACCCGGCCATAGGTCGGCTTGAGACCGATGGTTCCCGTCAGCGAGGCCGGTTGGCGGATGCTCCCGCCGGTATCGGTCCCGGTGGCGAAGAAGGCCTGGCCGGCCGCTACCGCCGCGGCCGAGCCACCCGACGAGCCGCCGGGGACGGTCGACTCGTCCCACGGGTTGTGGACGGGGCCGTAGGCGCTGTTCTCGTTGCTCGAGCCCATCGCGAACTCATCGCAGTTCGTCTTGCCGAGGAGGATGGCGCCCGCCGCGCTGAGGCGCTCCTCGGCGTCGCTGGCGTACGGCGAGCGGTAGCCCTCCAGGATCCGGCTGCCGGCGGTCGTGGCCAGGCCACCGCTGATCGGCTCGCCGGCATCATCGAGCGCCCGCGTGACGAAGATGTCCTTCAGCGCGTAGGGGACCCCGAGCGGCGGCCGCTCGTCGCCCCGCGCGAGCGCCTCGTCGGCGGCATCGGCCGCCTCGAGCGCACGCTCGGGCGCCAGCGCCAGGAACGTGTTCAGGCGTTGGCCGTCCCGGTCGATGCGTGCCAGGCAGGCCTCGACCAGGTCGCGGCTGCTCACGCTGCGCTCCCGCAGCAGCGCGCCGACCTCGTCGATCGTCCGATCCGCCAGCGGCAGTTCCGCGCTCACCGGCCTTCCTCGAGCACGACCGGGACGCGAAGCATCGGCCCTTCGCGCAGTGGGGCATTCGCCAGGGCCGCCTCGCGCGGCATCGGCTGACGGACCTCGTCGTCGCGCATGACGTTCTCGAGCGCGATCACCTGTGCCGTCGGGCCGACCTGGCTCGTGTCGACGTCCGCCAGCTTGGCGATCGTCTCGAGGATCGACGAGAGCTGGACCTGCATGCGGTCGATCTCCTCGTCGCTCAGGCCAAGGCGCGCGAGACGCGCCACGTGCTCGACATCGGCGCGGCTGATCATGGCGGCGATGGTAGCAGCGTGCCGGGATCTGGCAGGATGGGCCGCGTGACGACCGAGGAGCCGCGCGTCCACGCGATCCCGATCCGGGGCGGCCGCATCGAGGCGCTGGCCCTGCCGGGCGGCGACGGTGTGCCGCTCGTCGTGCTGGGCGGTGTCGAGACCGGCCTGCGCCCGCTGGCCGGGACCGAATCGGTGCTGCTGCGCCGCTGGGAGCCGCGGCGTCGGGCCCGCACCGTGGTCGTCGTGGGCCGGCCGCTCCCGGCCGACCCGGCCGACGCCGAGCGGATGATGCATCCGCGGCTCATCGCCGATGCCCTGGCCGGCACGGTCGAGGAGCTGGGGCGGCCGGTGGCGATCGAGGCCGAGTCCGGCGGCGGGCGCATCTCGCTGTGGCTTGCCGTCGAGCGTCCCGAGCTTGTCGCCCGGCTCGTCCTCGCCGCCGTCTCGTCGGAGACGCCGCCCGACTCGCCCATGGCGGCACGCATGGCGTCCTGGATCGAGATGGGCAGCCAGGACCGATGGGGCGAGTTCTTCAACCGCATGGCGGTCCAGATGAAGCCGGCCGGCAGCCGGAGCGCCGAGGCGTTCGCCGTGGCGGCCCGCTTCCAGCCCAAGCCGGCGACGCCGGAGCGCTTCCTGGGTGAGCTGCGCGCGACGCTCGATCCGAGCTCGTTCGTGACCGACCGCCTCGGCGAGATCGAGGTGCCGGCGCTGGTCCTGGCCGGTGGCCAGGACCAGGTCGTGCCGCTGGCCTCGACCCGCCTCGTCGCCGAACGCATCCCCGGGGCGCGCCTGGAGGTCGATCCGGACTGCGGGCACACGGTTCGCAGCTCGTTCACCGGCTACGACGCGATCGTCGAGGCATTCCTGGCCGAGGGCGACTGACTCGCCGGCCGATTACCTAGCCGAAGGCCGCGACGAGCTCCCGCTCGACCGTCGCGTCGACAGCCTGCTGGAAGACGGGCTCGTCGCCGACGATGAGCCCGTCGCGCATGCGGATGATCCG
>DAINOY010000105.1:0-6093 GCA_036743735.1 Chloroflexota bacterium | reverse complement strand
GCGGGCTGATGACTACCGTCCACAGCCACACGAACGACCAGAACGTGCTCGACGTCTTACACAAGGACCTGCGGCGCGCGCGCAGCGCCGGGCAGAACATCATCCCCACCACGACCGGTGCCGCCAAGGCACTCGCGCTCGTCATCCCCGAGCTGAAGGGCCGCTTCGACGGCTTCGCGCTCCGGGTGCCGACCCCGACCGTCAGCATCATCGACTTCGTCGCGATCACGACGAAGCCGGTGACCGCCGAGTCGGCGAACGAGGCGCTGCGCGCGGCTGCCGACGGCCCGATGAAGGGCCTGCTGGGCTACACCGAGGAGGAGCTCGTCAGCATGGACTTCAAGGGCGACGACCGCAGCTCGATCGTCGACGCCGCGTCGACGATGGTCGCCGGCGAGAATCTGCTCAAGGTGATCGCCTGGTACGACAACGAGTGGGGCTACAGCTGCCGCGTCGCGGACCTCACCGCCTACGTCGCCGAGCGGCTGTAGGTCGCGATGCACAAGCAGACCGTCCGCGATGTCGACGTCCGGGGCAAGAAGGTCTTTCTGCGCGCTGACCTGAACGTCCCGCTCGACGACGGCCGCATCACCGACGACACCCGGATCCGGGCCAGCCTGCCCACGATCGTGTACCTGCTCGAGCGCGGGGCCGCGGTCATCCTGGCCAGCCACCTCGGGCGACCGAAGGGCAAGGTGAACGACGCGCTGCGCCTGAAGCCGGTCGCCGACCGGCTCAGCCAGCTGCTCGGGCGGCCGGTGCGCATGACCGGCGATGCGCTCGGTCCGGGCGTCCAGGTGGCGGTCGACAAGCTGCGCCCCGGCGACCTGCTCATGCTGGAGAACCTGCGCTTCCACGCAGCGGAGGAGGAGAACAGCCGCGACTTCGCCGAGGCGCTCGCGAAATTCGCCGACATCTACGTCGATGACGCGTTCGGCTCGGCGCATCGCGCGCACGCCAGCACCGAGGGCATCACCCACTTCCTGCCCTCGGTCGCCGGGCTCCTCCTCGAGCGCGAGGTCGATGCCCTCAGCCGCATCCTCGAGAAGCCAGCCAAGCCGTTCCACACGATCATCGGTGGAGCCAAGGTGTCGGGCAAGATCGAGGTGCTCGAGGCGCTCCTCTCGCGCTGCCAGGCGATCCTCGTCGGCGGCGGGATGGCGAACACGTTCCTGGTCGCCAAGGGCCACGCCCTGGGCAAGAGCCTCGTCGAGACGGAGCAGCTCGAGAACGCCGAGCGGATCATGGTCGAGGCGCGGCGCAAGCGCGTCCGATTCATGCTGCCGACCGACGCCGTCGTGGCGGCCCAGATCCACCCGCGCAGCCAGCGCGAGGTCGTGCCGATCGGGGAGGTGCCCAAGGACTGGAGCGTGGTCGACATCGGTCCTGACACCGTGGCGGCCTACACCGACCATCTCGCCAAGGCGAAGACGATCTTCTGGAATGGCCCGATGGGTGTCTTCGAGATCCCGGCCTTCGCCGACGGGACGAATGCCGTCGCCCGGTACGTGGCCGGGCAGACGAGCAAGGGCGTCGTGACGATCGTGGGCGGCGGCGACTCGGTCGCCGCGGTCGAGGGGCTCGGGCTGAGCGCCAAGATGACGCACGTCTCCACGGGCGGCGGGGCGTCGCTCGAATTCGTCGAGGGCAAGACGCTCCCGGGGGTCGAGGCGCTGCTCGACGCGGGCCAGGAGGGTGCCGCGTGACGATGGGAACGATCATCGAGGACGTCATCGCGCGCGAGATCCTCGACTCGCGTGGCAATCCGACCGTGGAGGTCGACGTCTTCCTCGACGGGGGAGCGGTCGGCACGGCGATGGTGCCCTCGGGCGCCTCGACCGGTGCGCACGAGGCGGTCGAGCTGCGCGACGGCGACCGCGATCGCTACGGCGGCAAGGGCGTGCTCAACGCCGTCCGCAACGTGAACGACGTGCTGCGCGGCGAGCTCGTCGGCACCGATGCCGTCGACCAGGTCAGTCTCGATCGCCTGTTGATCGAGCTGGACGGTACGCCGAACAAGGGCAGCCTGGGCGCGAACGCGCTGCTGGGGGCCTCGCTCGCGATTGCGCACGCAGCGGCCGATGCGGTCGACCTGCCGCTCTACCGCTACCTGGGCGGCGCCGGCGCTCGGACCCTGCCCGTGCCGCTCGTGAACATCCTCAACGGCGGCAAGCACGCCATCGACTCGACCGACTTCCAGGAGTTCATGATCGCGCCGCTGGGTGCTCCCTCGTTCCGCGAGGCGCTGCGCTGGGCAGCCGAGACGTTCCACGCGCTCGGGGCGCTGCTGCACGAGCGCGGCTTCGCCACGACGGTTGGCGACGAGGGAGGCTACGCCCCCAGTCTCGGCAGCAACGAGGAGGCGATCGCCGCAGTGCTCGAGGCGATCGAGCGCGCCGGCTATCGCGCCGGGGAACAGATCGCCATCGCGCTCGACCCCGCCACCACCGAGCTGTTCGAGGACGGGAGCTACGTCCTGGGACGCGAGGGGCGGACGCTCGACTCGGCCGGCATGATCGACTTCTGGGCGGATTGGGCGGACCGCTATCCGATCGTTTCGCTGGAGGACGGCCTGGCCGAGGACGACTGGGATGGATGGTCGGCGCTCACCGAGCGTCTCGGTTCGCGCATCCAGCTCGTCGGCGACGACCTGCTCGTCACGAACACCGAGCGCCTGGCTCGCGGGATCCGCGAGCGGGCCGCGAACAGCATCCTCGTCAAGCTGAACCAGATCGGGACGCTGACCGAGACGATCGAGGCGGTCGAGATGGCGCAGCGCGCGGGCTGGACGGCGGTGATCAGCCACCGGTCCGGCGAGACGGAAGACACGACGATCGCGGACCTGGCGGTCGCCCTGAACACCGGCCAGATCAAGACCGGCAGCATCAGTCGCAGCGAGCGGATTGCGAAGTACAACCGGCTCCTGCGGATCGAGGAGGAGCTCGGGGACGCGGCGGAGTACGCCGGCGCCCGCGCCTTCGTCGCCAACCGCTGATTCGAGGCGCTGCGCGGGCGCCGGGTCCGGGGCTGCTCGCTCAGCGAGCCAGGTGACGCGAGAGTGCGGCCATGTGCAGGATGCTGCTTGCTCAGCGAGCCTCGCTGCGCGGGAGCGCAGCTATCTGCAGGATGCTGCTTGCTCAGCGAGCGCGACCGTACCGGAGGGCGACTCTTCGCGCCGAACTGCTCGCTCACTGAGCACGACGGCACCGGAACGGTGCCTCACGCGACGATCTGCTCGCTCAGCGAGCCTCGCTGCGCGGGAGCGCGCCATCCCCAAACGATCCGCTCGCCGATCGAGCCTTCGGCCACGGCCGGGTGCTCAAACGGAACGCCCCCACGTTGCCGTGGGGGCGTTCGTCCTGATGCGGTTGCGCTCAGCTCTCCGAGCTGTCGCCCTCGTCGCTCTTGGTCGCGCGGCGCCGGGCCGCTGCCGACTCGCGGGTCGCGCGCGTGACGGCGACCTTGGCCTTGCCAGCCGCGGTGCGTGGCCGATCCGCGGCGCGTCCGGCAGCTGCCTTGGATGCCTTGGCCGCCTGGACCTTCTTGCGCTGCGTCGTCTTGCTGGCGGCGGTTCGCCGCTTCGGCCCGGCGGCGGCGACGGTGCCTTCGAGGAGGTGTGCCGCGTTGGCCTTCGCCATCAGGCGGCTCTTCCGCCGCGCGGCGTTGTTCGGGTGGATGATGCCCTTCTCGGCGGCTTTGTCGAGCGCGCTGATCGCGGCGGCGACGGCGGCGGCGCCATCGCCCTCGACACGGCCGAGGGCGATGCTCGAGGCGCGCTGCACCAGTGTGCGAGCTGCGCTCCGCGTCCGCTGGTTGACGGCATGGCGGCGCTGCTCCTGGCGGACGCGCTTCAGAGCCTGGGGGGTGCGAGCGCCCTTCCAGGTCCGGGCTGTTCTTGCCACGAAAGATCCTCAGCGATGGGTTGATGTCAGGCAGTCGGAACGACGCGCCGGTCTGCGCGAGGCACGTCGGGAGACGGCGAAGTATAGCATCCGGCACTCGAGCCGCCAATCCTCCACGGCTTGGGGCGCAGGGGAGTCGGGGCCGAATTCAGCGCGTCACGAAGTGTCGAATGCAGACGAGGTGCGCGTACGCAGTGCGCATCGGGTCGAACAGCGCTCCGCGGGCACCTCGGGGCGTTCGGATTCGCGCGTGGCATGTATTGCGTCGACCGAATGACCCCTGTCGCGGCACAACGCGCAGCTGACATGAATACGGACGTCTCGGCTGTCGACAAGCTCCGGCGGACCGCATCGCCCGCCGCCGAACGCCTGGACTCACACAACCCACGTGGGTGGCGCGCGCAAGGCCGATCAGCGCACCCAGCCGCCTGCCCCCGGCACCCGGCCCGATAGCCCGATAGACTCCTGCCTCGTGATCCCGGCCGAGCGCATCCGCAACTTCAGCATCGTCGCGCACATCGACCACGGGAAGTCGACGCTCGCCGATCGACTGCTGGAAGCGACCCACACGATCGACAAGCGGCTCATGACCTCCCAGGTTCTCGACTCCATGGACCTCGAGCGCGAGAAGGGGATCACGATCAAGGCGCGCGCCGTGCGGCTGCAGTACGACGCCCGCGACGGGGCCACGTACGCGCTGAACCTCATCGATACGCCGGGCCACGTCGACTTCACGTACGAGGTGAGCCGCTCGCTGCAGGCCTGCGAGGGCGCGATCCTCGTCATCGACGCGACGCAGGGGATCGAGGCGCAGACGCTCGCCAATGTCCACCTCGCGATGAAGCAGAACCTCGTCATCATCCCGGTCCTCAACAAGATCGACCTGCCGAGCGCCGATCCGGAGATGGTCATCGAGGAGCTCGAGAGCACCCTCGCCATCCCGCGCGAGGAAGTGATCCTCGCGTCTGCCAAGGACGGCATCGGCATCACCGAGATCCTCGAGGCGATCGTCGAGCGTGTGCCGCCGCCGAAGGGCGATCCTTCGGCCCCGCTCCAGGCGCTGGTCTTCGACAGCCACTACGACCAGTACAAGGGCGTGGTGGCGTACGTCCGGGTCGCGAACGGCACGCTCCGCGACCATGAACGGATCCGCTTCGTCGCCACCGAGGCGGAGAGCGAGATCCTCGAGCTCGGCTACTTCCGCCCCGGGCCGGTGCCGGCCGCGAGCCTGACCGCAGGCGAGGTCGGCTACGTCGCCTCCGGACTGAAGAACATCCGGGAGGCGCGTGTGGGCGACACGCTGACCAGCGCCGACCGCCCCGCCTCGCAGCCACTGCCCGGCTACCAGGAGCCGCTCCCCCTCGTCTTCGCCGGCATCTACCCGGCGCGCGGCGACGACTATCCGCTCCTGCGCGACGCCCTTGACAAGCTCCACCTCAACGACGCCGGCTTCGTCTACGAGCCGGAGTCGAGCGCTGCGCTCGGCTTCGGCTTCCGCTGTGGGTTCCTGGGCCTGCTCCACATGGAGATCGTCCAGGAGCGGCTCGAGCGCGAGTTCGACCTCGAGCTCATCGCATCGGCACCATCGGTCGAGTACCACGTTCAGCTCACGAGCCGAACCGATGAGCTCGTGGTCGACAACCCGGCCCAGATGCCGAACGCCGGCGAGATCGAGTCGATCGCCGAGCCCTGGGTGGCGGCCGAGGTGATCACGCCCACCGCCTACATCGGTCCGATCATGGAGCTGGTCACCGGCCACCGCGGCGAGTTCGTGAACATGGAATATCTCGACCCGCAGCGCGTCGACATGCATTTCGAGCTGCCGCTCGGCGAGCTGATCATCGACCTGTACGACGGACTGAAGAGCCGCAGCTCGGGGTATGCCAGCCTCGACTACCAGTTCATCGGCTACCGGGAGGGCGACCTCGTCAAGCTCGACATCCTCGTCAACGGCGAGCCGGTCGATGCGCTGAGCCTGATCGTCCATCGCTCGGCCGCGTACCGCCAGGGCAAGGCGCTGGTCGAGAAGCTGAAGGAGCTCATCCCGCGGCAGATGTTCGAAGTGCCGGTCCAGGCCGCGGTCGGCTCGCATATCATCTCGCGCGAGACGATCCGGGCGATGCGTAAGAACGTGCTCGCCAAGTGCTACGGCGGCGACATCACGCGCAAGCGCAAGCTGCTCGAGAAGCAG
>DAINOY010000104.1:0-6107 GCA_036743735.1 Chloroflexota bacterium | reverse complement strand
GGGCATCGACAGCCGCACGATCCTCGACACGACCGGTGCCGAGGACCTGCTCGGCCGCGGCGACATGCTCTACCAGCCGATCGACGCGCCGCGCGCCGTCCGGCTGCAGGGCGTGCTCGTGACCGATCCCGAGATCGACGACATCGCGCGCCACTGGCGCGCACAGGGTGGGCCGCGCTACCGGCCCGAGATCACCGCCCCGAAGCGCGACGGCAAGGCTGGCGGGACCCCGGGCGACGCCGATGAGGACGACGACGCGGATCCGCTCCTCAGCCAGGCGGTGGACATCGTGCGGCGCTCCGACAAGGCATCCGCCAGCCTGCTCCAGCGTCGTCTGCGGATCGGCTACGCTCGGGCGGCGCGCATCCTCGACCAGATGGAGGATCGGGGCATCGTCGGTGCGGCAGATGGCAGCCGCTTCCGCGAGGTGCTCGTCACGAGTGATGGCTGGGGCGGTGACATCGGTCCGGACGAGGACGACGGGTGAGCGAACCGGGCCAGAAGCTCGGCGAGGTGCTCCGCTCGGCGCGCGAGGCAAAGGCAGTCGACGTGGCCCGCGTCGAGCGCGACACGAAGATTCGGGCGCGCTATGTCGAGGCGCTCGAGCGCGGTGAGTACCGCGATCTGCCCGGGGCGGTCTACACGAAGGGCTTCCTGCGCAACTACGGGCTCTACCTTGGCCTCGACCCGGAATACCTGATCGACCTCTACCGGCTCGAGACGAGCGGCGGTCGCGCGGAGCGGCCGAGCGTCCCGACGCCACCGCGGCCGATCGGTCGCCGGCGGCGGGGGATCGTGGTCGAGCGCAACGTCGTGGTGGCGGCGATCCTGACGATCGTGGTGGTCGGCCTCGTCGCCTATCTCGGCATCGAGTTCATGACCTTCGCCCGGACGCCCGACCTGCGCATCACCGATCCGGAGGGCAACGTCCGGTCCTGGGGCGAGACGAGCTACACGCTGCGGGGCGTGACGGCCCGGAACGCACGGGTCGACATCTCGGGACTGCGCGAGAACCCATCGGTGACCGCCGGCGCCGACGGCAGCTTCGAGGTCGAGGTGGGGCTCGTGCCGGGCTCGAACGTCATCGCAGTCACTGCCTGGGATCCGGAGGTCTCGCGCGAATCCGAGACGGTGACGCGCACGATCACGGTCGTCGGGCCGGAGCCATCGGGAGCGCCACTGGCCCAGATCACGCTCGACAGCCCGGCGGAGGCCGCCACGAGCACCGGCGACGTGGCCTTTGCCGGGACCACATCCCCGGGCGCGACGGTGACGCTGACGCCGACCCTGGCGGCGCCCGTCGTCGTGACGTTCAGCGTCGTGGACGCGGCGACGGGGCAGCCGGTCAGCGCGCTGCCCCAGGGTCCGACCCCTCCCGCACCGATCCAGGTCAGTGCCGGTTCCGACGGGGTCTTCAGCGGCGAGCTGGCGCTGCCGCCGGGGAGCTGGCAGCTGGGTCTCGCGAGCGCCGATGGCGCCACGCTGACCCGAGCAGTCACGGTCACGCCGCCGGCCGGCCTGCGGCTCAGCCTCGAGGTCGGCGAGGCAGCCTCGTATCTCGAGCTCGATGCCGACGATCAGCCACAGCCGGCGAGCGGCGCGATTGCCGAGCCTGGCACACGTCTCTCGGCCACGGCGCAGCGCGACCTGCGGATCCTGGCCGGCAACGCTGGGGGCGTGAGCATCACCGTCAACGGGCTGCGCTTCGCGCCGCTCGGCGCCCAGGATGCCGTCGTGCAGTGGCGCATCACCCGCAACCCGTGAGAAGGAGCCTGACCCATGGCAGCCGATTCGTCCTTCGATCTCGTCAGTGACTTCGACCAGCAGGAGCTGGTGAATGCCCTCGACCAGGTGCGCCGCGAGATCGCCACCCGCTATGACTTCAAGGGCAGCAAGGCGAGCCTCGAGCTCGGCAAAGGCGAGATCACGATGATCGCCGACGATGAGTACCGTGCCGCGGCGGTCAAGGACCTGCTGGAGTCGAAGGCGGTGCGCCGCAACCTCTCGCTGAAGATCTTCGACTGGGGCAAGATCGAGCCAGCGTCGGGCGGCACGGTCCGGCAGGTCATCACGCTGAAGCGAGGCCTGACCAGCGAACAGGCGAAGGAGCTGAGCAAGCTGATCCGTGAGCAGTTCCCCAAGGTCAAGCCGCAGATCCAGGGCGACGCGGTGCGCGTGACCGGGAAGAGTCGCGACGAGCTCCAGGCCGTCATCGCTCACCTCCGCGGGCTCGATTACCCGGTTGCGCTTCAGTTCGAGAACTATCGATAGCCCGATGGCCGACCGACCGCCGAGCCAGCGCACCCTCGTCGCGGCTGCTGCTCGCCTCGGCCGCGCGCTGGTCGCGCGGCGCTGGCAGCTCGCCGTGGCCGAGTCGTGCACCGGCGGCCTGCTGGGCCACGTCATCACGGAGGTGCCACGCTCGAGCGACCACTTCCTGGGCGGCATCGTGAGCTACTCGAACCTCCTCAAGGAGTCGCTTCTCGGCGTCGACCCGCAGCTCCTCGAGCGCACCGGAGCGGTCTCGGCGGACGTCGCCGAGGCGATGGCCGCGGGGCTGCTGGACCGCTTCGAGGTCGCCTCCCTGGCGCTGTCGGTGACCGGCATCGCCGGTCCCGACGGCGGCAGCGCCGAGAAGCCGGTCGGCCTCGTCTACGTTGCCGCCATGTCGCGCGGTGGACCGGCGCGCGTCGAGCGGCGCGTCTGGCCGCACGACCGCGATGGCAACAAGCGGGCGAGTGTGCTCCTCGCGCTCGAGATGGGTACCGACCTGGCCCGGGACCCCGGTTGATGGTCAGGCGCGGCGAGCGGATCCACGTCATCGGGATCGCGGGATCAGGAGCGGCGGGTGTGGCTCTCCTGCTGCACCGTGCCGGTGTCGTCGTGGACGGCTGCGACGCCGACCTGCCGTCGCCCTACACGCCACCGCTCGAGGCGGCCGGCGTTCCGCTCCGCGTTGCTCACGACCCGGCGCACCTGGCCGGCGTCGATCGGGTCGCGATCAGCCCGGCCGTGCGGGCCGTGGCTGGCCATCCCGAGCTGCAGGCCGCCCAAGAGCTCGGCGTTCCGGTGGTGACCTGGCAGGCGCTCCTCGGTGAGCTGATGGCCGAGGGCGGTCACCTTGGACTGGCGGTGACCGGCACGCACGGAAAGTCCACGACGACAGCCCTGTTGGGCCACCTGCTCGTCGCCGCCGGGATGGATCCGACGGTCGAGGTCGGCGCGTACATCGCCGATTGGGGCGCATCGGTCCATCCGGGTGGGGGAGCGCCCTTCCTGGTCGAGGCGGACGAGTTCGGTGACAACTTCCTGAACTACCGTCCCTCCGCAGCGATCGTGACGAATGTCGAGATGGACCATCCGGACTACTTTGCGGACGAATCGGCGGTCCTGGACAGCTTCGAGCGGTTCGTGCGCCAGATGCTGCCCGATCCGCGGGTGGGTGGCCGCCTCTGTTTCGTCGGCGCCGGCCCGGGAGCGGATGCCCTCGTCGGACGCCTTGCGGGGTGGCAGGGTCGGATCGTGCGCTACGGGCCGGGCGGCGAGATCGCCGCCGAAGCGATCAGCTATGGCAGCCACGGCACCGCGTTTCGCCTCTTCGAGCACCGCTTCGAGATGATGCTCGCCGGCGCGCACAACGTCCTGAACGCCACCGCGGCGCTGGCCCTGGCCCGGACCCTGGGGGCGCCGCTGGATGCGCTCGCGGCCGGCCTGCGGACGTTCGTGGGAGCCGGGCGGCGCATGGAGCGCATCGCCGATACTGCGGGCGTGCTGATCTACGACGACTACGGGCACCACCCGACGGAGGTCCGCGCGGCGCTCGACGCGGCACGGCAGATGGTGGGGGAGCGACGGCTGTGGGCCGTCTTCGAGCCACACATGTACAGCCGCACCGCACTCTTCCTCGACGCCTTCGCCGAGAGCTTCCGCCTTGCCGACGAGGTGCTGATCGTCGAGATCTTCGCGAGCCGGGACGCTGATACCTCCGTCACCTCGGCCGAGGAGCTGGCCGACGCGATCGAGCGCGTCTCGGCGGTCCCGACCCTGGCCAGCGGCGACGCCGACACCACCGCGGCCTACCTCGCCGACCACGTGCGCGAAGGGGATGCGGTGCTGGTGATGGGCGCGGGCAAGTCGTACCGCGTGGCGCGCGGCCTGGCATCGCGCCTGGCGGAAGGGCGGCCCGCGTGATGGGAGCCCGGACGGTCGTGGTGGGGCTGCTCCTGGCGGTGCTCGTGGCGATCGCGCAGCAGACGCTCGTCCGCCTCGTCGACACGTCCGGCGCCGGCGGGCAGCCGGCGTTGATTCTCGTCCTCCTGCTCGCCGCCTTCCTGGGCGTGCTGACCGCGGTCGCGGCCCGAACGCTCCATCTGCCCGGTGCGACGGCGCCGACGGTGCTGGTCCTGGCCTGGACCCTGGTGCCGGCCATGCTCCAGCTCATCCCATCGACCGCCACCGACCTGTTCGCCAACGACGCGGCCCTCTCCGCGCCGGAGTCGCTCGCCTTGTGTGCGGCGGTAATCGCCGCCGCAGTCACGCTCGGGGTCCCGGCCGAGCGCTAGCGCCTGGCGGCGGCGTGCGGTAGGTTGCTGCGATGCTGCACCGCGACCGGACGCTGGCCTGGGCGCCCTACGACCCAACCTGGCTCGTCGACGCCGCCCGGCGCGAGGCGCCCCTGGATCCGTGGATCGCCGATGCCCTGGCTGCGTGCACCCACGTCGCCATCGTCTGCCCCGCGCGGCTGGTCTTCGTCGATCCGGCGAGCGCGACCGAGCCGGACGGCGAGTGGCGCTTTCGGTACAACCTCGAGCTTCGGACCGATGACGCCGGCGACCTGGTGCTCGACATCCTCGAGGGACCGCGCATCGGGGCGGTCGAGTTCCTCGACCGGCTCGCCGACTGCCCGGGGCACTACGACTGAGGAGCTTCACCGACCGCCGACGTACGACGCTCGCTTCACGCACAATACGCGCGCGTCATTGACGCTGACCCTGGCGCCTGGCGCTCACCCGGAGGAGCGATCCCATTCCCGAGCAGCATGCCGATGAGCTTCGTCAACCGTCGACCGACGGCCACGGGCGACAGACGCTGGGGGCCGCACGGCGGCGGATCGCCGAGCTAGAAGAGCGCGCGGTCGCCCTGGAGCGATCCGAACGCATCCAGGCGGCGCTCTATCGCATCGCCGAGACGGCCAGCGCCGCTCGCGACATGCCCTCGTTCTACCGGGCGATCCACGCCAGCGTCGGCGAGCTCATGTACGCCGAGAACTTCTACATCGCGCTCTACGACGCCGACCGCCAGACGATCAACTACCCGTACTACGTGGACTCGGTCGACACGGACCTCCCGGATCCGGCGGTCTGGGAGCCATTCGGCGTCGGACAGGCGGTCGGCGCGACGGCGTACGCGCTGCGCCTCGGCCGCCCGGTCATCCTCCCCCCGGACGAGCAGCAGCGTTTGATGGCGAGCGGCGAGGTCCAGGCCCTCGGCATGATGACCAGCGAAAACACCTGGATGGCCGCTCCGCTGCGTACCGAGGGCCGCGTCATCGGCCTGCTCGTTGTCCAGACCTATACGAGCGCACATGCGTACAGTGAGGCGGACCTCGACGTGCTTGCGTTCGTCGCGCAGCACGTCGGCGATGCGTTGACCCGGGCGCGGGCCCTCGAAGAGACGCGCGCGCGCAACGCCGAGCTGGCGATCATCAACGAGATCGGTACGGCGTTGGCGCGCCAGCTGGACTTCGACGCGATCACCGAGCTCGTCGGCGAGCGGGTCCGCCGCATCTTCACGGCGGATTCCCTCTTCATCGCGCTGTACGACGAGGGATCGAAGACCATCCGATTCCCCTACGAGATCGCCGAACACGAGCGCTTGCACACCGAACCGATGCCGCTGGGTGCGGGCCTCACCTCGCTGGTGATCAGCAGCCGTGCGCCGCTTCGCCTCGGATCTGCCGCTGAGACGATCGAACACGGCGCGATCCAGATCGAGGGCGCGGCGAGCGAGTCGTGGCTCGGCGTGCCGATCCGATCGGGTGAGCGGGTCGTCGGCGTCATCGCGCTCGAGAGCTCCCTGCCGAGGATGTATTCCGACGCCGACGAGCG
>DAINOY010000103.1:0-6123 GCA_036743735.1 Chloroflexota bacterium | reverse complement strand
GGACGCGACGAGCGTTCGGCGACTCGACCGTGCCCTCCGAGATCTGGGCGGGCTCGAGGCGGATCCGCGCAGCAAGCTCGAGCACGCTCTGGCCATGCTCGCGGCGGCGGTGTAGCCGTGCGCCGCTGGCGACCGGCGTCGGTCCTGCTCGTCGCCGTCGGCGTGGTGCTCTTCGGGTACCTGGCCTGGGACGGGGCGCTGTGGGACGCCCGCCTCCAGCTCCTGCTGCACCTCGTCGCGCTCGCCGGCATCGCGGGCCTCGCCTGGCTCGCCGGCCGCGGCATGCCGCTCCCCGCCACGCCGGTCGACCTGCCCGTCCTCCTGCTGCTGGTGGCCTTCGGTGCCGCCGCGCTGACCGGTGAGAATGTCGGGTTGGGCGGGCCGGCCCTCCTGGCGGTGCTCGCCACGGCGCTCATGCTGCCGATCGCGATCCTGGCGCTGAAGCTCCGCCCGCGCCTGACCGCACTCGTGACGATCATCCCGATCGTGCTCCTCGGCGGCGGGACGCTCGCCGTCATGCTGCCGCGGCGTGTGGCCTGGTACCTCGCCGACGGACCCGGGCTCGTCCCGCCCGCCCGACTCGGGGGCGATGGCTCTCCCTTCGGCTCGGTCGCCGTTCCGCCGTTCGTCTTTCTCGCGGCGCTCGTCCTGACGCTGCTGATCGACGAAGGACGGTTGCGGCGCTGGCTGCAGGGCGCCCTCATCGCGGTCGGGATCCCGCTCACCGCGTTCTCAGGTTCGCGGGCCGCCTGGCTGGCGATCGCGGTGGCGGGACTCTTCCTCCTCACGCCGCTCATCGGGCGCGTCCGGGTGCCGAGACGCCCGACCCTGCCACAGATCGGCGTGGGCCTCGTCGTCCTGGCCGCCGTGGTGGGCCTCCTGCTCACGATGCTGCCCCGCCTCACCGCCTTCACCTCGATCATCTATCGCGGCTTTCTGTGGCGCGACACCCTCGCCGCCTGGTCGGTCAATCCGATCCTCGGCGTCGGCCCCGGCACGATGCCCTTCGCCCGCCAGGCGGCAGCTCCGCCCCTCAGCTTCCCGGTTCGCCAGCCGCACTCGCACAACCTGGCGCTCGGCGTGCTGGGTGACACGGGCCTCGTCGGGCTGGCGTTCGCCATCGGGCTGGTCGTCGTCTTCTTCTGGGTCGCCGGGCCGTGGCGGCAACCGCGGCTGCCAGGGCGGGCGGCCGCATCGGTCCTGGCAGGGTTCCTCGTGGCCGGGATGTTCGACGATATGACCTTCCTGCCCGGATTCAACCTGCTCGTCCTGCTGCTCGCGGCGATGACACTCCTCGGCGCCGATCGGGTGCGATGGCGGATCGTGCCGCGTCGCGCCGGCGCCGCCCTGGCGCTCGGAATCGCCGCCGCAGCGGGGACGGTGATCTTCGGGCTGGCCGATGCCTCGGCGGTCCTGTATCGCGGCGGCGTTGACGCCTTCGTCGCCGGCGATCGCCGCCCGGCGGCGACGATGCTGGCCGCGGCCGAGCGGCTGGACCCGTGGCACCCGGCCCCGCCGAAGGCGCTCGCCGTCGCCAGCTCGTGGCTCGGCGACCCCGAGGCGGCGCGCGCAGCCGCCCAGCGGGCGCTTGCGCGCAACCCGGGCGATGGGCCGACCTGGACCAACCTGTCCCTCGCCTGCGAGCAGCTCGGTGATGCCAGCTGTGCGCTCGAAGCTGCTCGTCGCGCGATCGACCGGGCGCAGCCGGGCAGCCTCGAGCTGCTGAACGCGGCCGTCGTCCTCGACACGCATGGCCGAGCGCAGGAGGCCGATGCGGCCTATCGTCTCTCGCTGCTCACCAACCGATCGACCGGGCTCGCGCACACCTGGCCGCGCAGCGTGCCGGTCGCCGCCGCCTCGGTTGCCGAGCTCGGGGCCGATGCGCTCGAGATGAACCGGCTCATCGCCCAGCGCACGCAGGGCCTGCCGATCGATCCGGGGGCGTTCGACGACCCGGCGACCCGAGCGCTGGCGGCGGCGATGGTCAACGACCGCGCGGCGTCCGATGCGGCACTGGCCGAGGCGCAGGCGACGCGCGCCGGAACGGTCGCCACCTGGGACATCAGCGCGCTGCTGGCCACCGCGCGCGGCGAGGACGCGACGCGCGTCCTGCGCCTCGCCGAGCTCGTGCGCGGCGCGCCGATCGCCAGCGAGGGGAACCGCATCGTGGAGCAGACCCTCGATATCGGCGACTTCCGAGCCTACCCGGCGGACGGATTCGCCTCGTGGGCCGACCGGCTCCTGCTCGAGCCGCCATGGCCCTGGATCCTCGAGCCGCTGCTGGCCGAAGGCGCAGCCGCGCGCTAGCACGGCTGGTGCAACAATGCGCCGGCATGCTTGCGGGTCGAGAACGATGACGCGCCCGATCGTCGAGCCGGGCACTCATGACGAGGGCGAGGCCTTCGGTCGCCTCGCGCTGGTCGCCGTGGCGATCTACATGGCGATCCTGCTCTACCTGATGATCGCGGCCGGGCTGTGGCCGACGCTCGACCTGGTCGTGGTCGGCATCGCGGTCCTGGCCCTGCTCCTCGGGCGAGGACGGCTCTTCCTGCGCGACTGGATTCCCTTCCTGCTGATCTTCCTGGCCTGGGAGGCGATGCGCGGGCTGGCGGACAACTTCGGGGCCACCGTGCACTCCGACAGCGTCATCGCGATCGAGCGCGCCATCTCGTTCGGGATCGTGCCCACGGTCGAGCTCCAGCGCCTGCTCTACGTCCCGGGCCAGGTGAGTCTCATCGACGTCGCCACCTCGCTGCTCTACGCGGGCCACTTCATCTTCCCACTGGGCATCGCCTTCATCTTCTGGCTGCGCGATCGGGCGCTCTACTACCGCTTCGCGGTCACGCTGCTGGCGATGGCGCTCGTGGCCTTCGTCGTCTATCTCCTGCTGCCCGTCGCGCCGCCGCGCTTCGCCTACCGGCACGGCGAGGCGCTGCCGGTCACCGACGTCATCGGCGCCACGATCGTGCACCTCCGGCTGCAGATCGGCGCCGACTGGGTCTACCAGAACCTCAACCCGAACGACAACGCGGCCTTCCCGTCACTCCACGCCGCGTTCCCGACGCTCGCCTACTTCTTCGTGCGGCGGCGCTACCCGCGCGCCGCGTGGCTCGTCGCGCTGTACGGGCTGGCGGTCTGGTTCGCGATCCTGTACACCGGCCACCACTACGTCGTCGACATCATCGGTGGCGTCGCGTTCGCGGTCGTCGCGTACCTGCTCGTCGATCGTGCGGGGCTGCTCGACCGCCTGCTCGCCTTCCTCATGGAGTTGCGCCTCCCCGGTCGCGCTCCGCCGCGAGTCGCGGAGCTCGCGCCGATGCCAGCTCGATCCGACCCGGATCGTGGAGCCGCAGCCAGCCGCCCCGCTGCGGGTCGGGGAGGCGCAGGCCCACGTCGATCGTGAGCCAGGCGGTGCTGCGGGCATACATCCAGAAGTCATTCGCATCGCGCGTGACCGGGTAGGCAAGACTCGGTTCGCTGCTCGCCGGCGCCCGCCCCTCGCGCAGCAGCGAGGCGAGCCGGTAATCGCGCGCCGTCGCCGGCGCCAGGCCGGCAAGCTCGTGGACGAGCGCGGCGTTGGCCCAGTAGTCGACCGAGGTGCGGCCGTCCGGCTCGCTCTCAGTCAGGAGCGCGGCGGCGGTGGACGGATCGCCGGTCTCCGCAGCCAGCAGCGCCTGCCAGGACTCGGCTTCGGGGACACTCCGCGAAGCGATGAGCTGCTCGAGGCCGGCGTCATCGGCGCGCACCACGGCGAGCTCCGCGAGCCGCGTGGCGGAGACCGCGGCATCGCTCGTCCCACGCTGCCACGCCGTCGCGGCGAGGGCTTCGAGGCGCTCCGGCGCCACACCGATCGCCGCCCAGCCGTCGCTCAGCAGCAGCCGCGGCTGGAGGAGGATGGCGCTGACGTAGCGCTCGTCGGCTGCATCGGTCCGGCCCAGGCGGTCGAGTGCCATGGCGAGCAGCAGGTGGGTGTTGAGCTGCGTCGCATCCAGCGCCAGCGAGCGCTGCAGCGGCGCGATGGCGTCGACCAGCCGGCCGTCGGCCAGCGCGAGCGCGCCGAGCGTCCGCCATGTGTTGGGATCGGCCGCGTTCAGCTCGGCCGCACGGCGGAGGAGCGCGTCGGCGTCCCCCGGCCGACCCTCGAGGCGTCGAACCTTGGCCAGCTCGCGGTCGTAGAGCGCGAGGTTCGGATCGAGGCGGTACGCCAGCTCCAGCACGCGGCCCGAGGTTGCGTAGCTGCCCTCGAGCAGGAGGGCCTGTGAGCGCCCCCAGGCAATCGCGCCGGCGCCCCAGACGAGGACGAGGGCGCCCAGCGTGCCGAGCCCCACCGTCGTCGCAGCTCTCGTCGCGCGGTCCCAGCGACCGGCGACCGGCGCCCCGAGGCCGGCCGGGGCCAGGAGCGCGGCATTGGCGACGACGAGGACGGCGATGCCGCCGAGGGCGGTGTGGTTGTCAGCCAGTCCGTCGACCGCGAAGGCGACGAGCGCGCCCGCGGCCGCAGCGCGGACTGGACCGGGCGAAACGAGCGCTCCGGAGCCGGGCCGCACGGCGCGGAGCAGCAGCGCCACCGTCAGGGCCGCAAGGGCGATCACGCCGACGACGCCCGCCTCTGCCAGCAGCTGGATGAAGATGTCGTGCGCGTGCGGCGCAGGGCCCGCGGCCACAGTGGCGAGACCGTGGTCGAGCAGCTCCGCGGTGATCGTGCCCAGGCCCGATCCGAAGACCGGGTGAGCGGCCCAGGCCTCGAGCGCCGCCCGCCAGATGGTCAGGCGTGAGCTGAGGGTCGCAATGTCCGCCGCCGCCTCGACGACTGACCGCAGGCCGCCGGAGAGCCAGCCCGCCATGACGGCGAGCGCCAACCCGCCCGCGATCAGCAGGAGCGTCCGGCGTGAGCGGGCGAACGTGCCGCCGGAGCGCGCAGTCATGCCCTGCAGGCCACGGAGCGCGAGGAAGGCGACGAGCCCGAGCAGGAGACCCAGCCAGGCGGCACGCGATGCGGAGAGCAGCGTCACGACGCCGAGGGCCAGCACGCCGGCAACGACCGGCCAGCGCACGCCGCGCACCAGCCAGAGGTGCACGACGCCCGGGGCCATGAGCGCCAGGTAGACCGGCAGCACGTTCATGTTGCGGAACCAGTCGTCGGGGTAGTCGAGCTGCAGCGGCGGAACCCCGCCGGGGCCGCCGGCGCGCACCCAGCCGAGCGCCTGCCAGGTCCAGATCGCAGACACGACGAGCGCGAAGCCGATGGCGATCCAGCCCGCGATGCTCAGCAGCCGATCGCGCGCCGACGCATCGGTGAAGCGGCGACGGAGGATGGCCAGCAGCGCGACGAGCGCGATCGCCCAGGCCACGTACTCGACGCTCGTCCGCGGCTGCGTGCTGACACCAGCGCCGATGGCAAGAAGGAGCACGGCGCAGACCGCCGCGAGATCCACGACGTCGGGCGACCGTGACAGGAGCTGCCGGCTCCAGACGAACACGACCGCGATCCCCATCGCCACGCCCGCGAACCGCAGCTCGGGGACGAAGATCCCGGCCATCAGCCCACCGACCAGGAGGAAGAACGCGGCGCCCAGGGCCCACGGGTCGCGCGCCGTCGCGGCGGGATCGAAGGGTGCCGGCCGCTCGCCGGCCATCGGGTGCCTCAGGCCTCGAGCGGCAGGCGCAGGATGAGCGCCAGGGAGGGCCGTTCGCGGACCGGAAGCGGCTCCAGCGACACGCGCAGCCACGCGTCACCGGCCGGCCCTGCGCGATGGCGAGCGTCGAGCCGCCGGGCCGAGACCGCGTCGATGCCCATCGAGGCCAGCGCCTCAGCAACGAGCGTGCCGTCGCGCTCATAGCCGCGCCCGACGATCACCCGATCGGCCTCGGTCACCAGCTCCTCGAGCGCCAGGCGCCGCGCCCGATACGGGCGCCGCGTCCACGGCCGCCCGTCGAGCCAGAGCAGGTCCGCCGCCACGAAGGCCGGGCGGCCGGCCAGCCCCTCCCCGGCCAGGCGTGAGCGCAGCAGGCCCGCATCGGGGCGGCCCTCGTCATCGAGGACGAGGATCGTGCCGTCGATCACGACACCATCGGCGTAGAGACCCTGGGGCAGTCCGTCGAGCTCGGGGAAGGCGGCGCGGA
>DAINOY010000102.1:0-6148 GCA_036743735.1 Chloroflexota bacterium | reverse complement strand
ACTTGATGAAGTACCGGATCATCGCCTCGGTGATGTCGAAGTCGCTGATCACGCCGTCGCGCAGCGGCCGGATGGCGACGATGTTCGCCGGCGTCCGCCCGACCATCCGCTTTGCCTCGGCGCCGATCGCCAGGACGCGCTTCGTGTGCTTGTCGATCGCCACCACGGACGGCTCGCTGATCACGATCCCCCGGTGGCGCACGGTGACGAGCGTGTTCGCCGTCCCGAGGTCGATGCCGACGTCATGGCTCAGCAGGCCGAGCAGGCCGTCGAAGATGCCCAAGCTGCCTCCGGTCGAGTTGCTTCGCGATGATCATGTGGGCGCCGTGGGCACCGTGGCGGCGCGCCCATCTCCGGCCTGGGCGGGGCGCTCCGCAGCGCGTCGTGAGCCTAGCACAGGCCATCTGCCGCGCCGCGCGTGCTGGCACCGACTCCTTCGTGAGCTACGCGTCGGGGCGGTTTGTGCTTCTCATCGACAAACGGTTCTGCTACGGTGAGGGTCGTCGCCCTGAACTGAGGAGATCGGCGTGGCTGGCTTCTTCCCTGACATCCCGGAGCGCATTCCCTTCGCGGGTCTCGACGCGACTGAGCCCTTGGCGTATCGGGTCTACGAGCCGGATCGGCTCGTGCTCGGAAAGCGCATGGAAGACCACCTCCGCATCGCGGTCTGCCTGTGGCACTCCTTCAATTGGCCGGGTTCCGATGTCTTCGGTGTCGGCACCTTCGACCGGCCGTGGCTGGCGGCCGGCAGGGACCCGATGGACGCGGCCCGCGCCAAGCTCGACGCAGCCTTCGAGTTCCTCGCTGCGCTGGGTGTGCCCTTCTTCACGTTCCACGACCGCGACGTCGCGCCCGAGGGAGCGACGTTCGCCGAGAGCCGCGCGAACCTCGACGCCGTCTCCGCGGCGATCGAGCAGCACATGGAGCGCACCGGCATGCGGTTGCTGTGGGGCACCGCCAACCTGTTCAGCCACCCGCGCTACGCGGCAGGCGCCGCCACCAATCCGGACCCTGAGGTCTTCGCCTACGCGGCGGCGCAGGTCAAGGCGATGCTCGAGACGACGCACCGCCTCGGCGGCGCGAACTACGTCCTGTGGGGCGGTCGCGAAGGCTACGAGACGCTGCTCAACACCGACCTGCGGCACGAGGAGCAGCAGCTCGCCCGCTTCCTCGGCCTCGTGGCGGAGCACAAGCACCGCATCGGCTTCGAGGGGATGCTGCTCCTGGAGCCGAAGCCGCAGGAGCCGACGAAGCACCAGTACGACTACGACGTGGCGACCGTCGACGCGTTCCTCGGGCGCCATGGGCTGGCCGACGAGTACCGCGTGAACATCGAGGTCAACCACGCCACGCTGGCCGGGCACAGCTTCCAGCACGAGGTCGCGGTGGCGATGAGCCGCGGGATCTTCGGCAGCGTCGACATCAATCGCGGCGACTACCAGAACCAGTGGGACACCGACCAGTTCCCGAACTCCGTCGATGAGCTGTCGCTGGCGATCTACGAGATCCTGCGCGGCGGCGGCTTCAGCTCAGGTGGCTTCAACTTCGACGCCAAGCTGCGACGGCAGAGCCTCGATCGCAACGACCTGTTCCACGCCCATATCGGCGGCATCGACACCCTGGCGCGGGCGCTGCTCGTGGCCGCCGATCTCGTCCAGGACGGCGAGCTGGACCGGCTGCGCCAGGAACGGTACGCCGGCTGGCGAGACGAGCTGGGCGTTGCGATCCTTGACGGCGACCTGCCGCTTGAGGAGCTCGAGCGTCGCGTGGCGGACGACGGAATCGACCCGCAGCCCCGCTCCGGGCAGCAGGAACGGCTCGAGAACCTCGTCAACCAGCGGATCTGGGGAGCCGACCGGCGCTGAGACCGCTCAGAGCAGGGCGGCGAGCTCCTCGCTGGTCGCCTCGCCAGGGCGCTTGCCCAGGATGATCATGCCGAGGAGTGCGTCGGTGTCGACGTCGTCCTTGCGAACCGTGTCGACGATGCGTCCGTGGTACATGACGCTGATCCGGTCGGAAAGGTCGTACACGTCGTGGATGTCGTGGCTGATGAGGAAGATCCCGATCCCTTCGCCCTTGAGCTGACGAATGAGGCTGCGCACCTGGGCCGTCTCGGCAGGCCCGAGCGCCGCGGTCGGCTCGTCCATGATGAGGATCTTCGCGTTGAACTGAACCGCCCGCGCGATGGCCACGCCCTGTCGCTGGCCGCCTGACAGCGACATGACCGGTGACGTGAAGTTCTGGAAGTTCGGGTTCAGGCGGCCCATCACCTTGCGCGTCGCATCTTCCATTGCGCTGTCGTCCACCGAGCCAATCGGCAGCGTCAGCTCGCGGCCCAGGAACACGTTGGCCGGAGCGTCGAGGTTGTCGGCCAGGGCCAGGGTCTGGTAGATCGTCTCGATCCCGTACGCCTTGGCGTCACGCGGGTTCTGGATCGTCGCCCGCTCACCGTTCACATAGATCTCGCCGGAGTCGGGCGCTTGTGCGCCGGAGAGCACTTTCATGAGCGTCGACTTGCCGGCGCCGTTGCCACCGACCAGGCCCACGACCTCGCCTTCGTGGAGGTCGACGCTGACGCCCGCAACGGCGTGGACGCCTCCGAACGAGACGCGGATGTCGCGCATCTCGACCAGGGTCCGCTCGCCGCCCGCCGGATGCTCCTCGGTGGTCGGGGTGCTCACGGCCATCGGCCCTCCTGCATCGGTCATCGCGTCGCCCGCCGCCGGGTCCAGGTATCGAAGGCGACCGCCAGGATCAGCACGATGCCGGCGACGACATTCTGGCCGGGCGAGTTCACGCCCATGAAGCTGAGCCCGTACGACAGCGACGCCATGACGAACGCGCCCAGGACGGCACCCGGGATGGTACCGATGCCACCGGCGAAGGAGGTGCCGCCGACCACGGCGGCGGCGATGACGTACAGCTCGTAGCTGTTGCCGATATCCAGCGTCGCGCCGTTGAGGCGGGCGGCCACGACCGCCCCCGAGAGCGCGGCCAGCATGCCCATCAGCACGAACGTCTTGAGGATCGTCAGGCGCGTATTGATGCCTGCCAGCTCCGCGGCGTCAGGGTTGCCGCCGTAGGCGTAGACGTACCGGCCGAAGCGGCGCCGCGTCGTGATCCACGTCACGACGACGGTGACGCCGATGAGGAGAACGATCGGTAACGGGAACCCGGCCGAGACCTTCAGGCCTCCCTCCGGTTCGGTGATGCCGTGTTCCTGCGCGTACTGCGCCGCCAGCCCCGGCGGCAGATAGTTGCCGTTTGCGAACCAGGCGAGGCCCATGATCAGGCCACACGCCACCGCCGCGTAGACGACCTCGGCCCACATCGGTCGAAGCGGGAACCCGAAGCGCCTTCGCTGGCGGCGCCCATTCCAGAGCAGCCCGATGACCGCCAGGCAGCCGAGCACGCCGATGGCCCACGTCAGCGTCCCGCCGATCGAGCCCCGTCCGCCTCCACCCAGGAGCTGGAAGACCGGATCGAGCCCGGTGACCGCGGCTCCGTTCGAGAAGTACCAGATCGCGCCGCGAATCGAGAGCAGGCCGCCCAGCGTGACCACGAAGGAGGGCACGCCGATGTAAGCGATGATGAATCCCTGGACCGCGCCGATGAGCGCTCCCAAACCGACGCCGAGCGCGAGCGCGATGAGCCACCGGAACGGGAAGTCCGGTCCCATCCCCAGGAAGTTGGGGAGCCAGTCGGTCATCAGCGTGGCGTACGTCATGGCGGTGAGGCCGACGAGCGAGCCGACCGACAGGTCGATGTTGCGCGAGACGATGATGAGGACCATCCCGGTGGCCAGGATGGCGACGCTCGTCGCCTGAACGGCGAGCGTGACCATGTTGACAGGACGGAAGAACTTGCCGTCGGTGAGCAGGTTGAAGCCCAGGAGAATGAGCGCCAGCGCGACGAGCATCCCGAACAGACGGAGATCGATCTCGGTCGCGCTGACCACTCCGCGTGCACGCGACCAGACCGAGCCCGATGTCCTCGTTGAGGGCGATGCCGCGTCGACGACGTTAGCCACGGCGGTCCTTCTCCTCCGGCGCTAAGCGGGCCTGCGCCCCCAAGATGCTTGGAGGCGCAGGCATGATCTCACTGGCTACGGGTGACGAGCCTCACTGGCAGACGTCGAAGCCCGGATCGCCGTCCTTCACGCCGGCACAGATGTCGTCCTTGGTGGCGTACCACCCGGCCTCCATCACGTCACCGAGGTTCTCCGCGGTGATCGGCGTCGGCTGCAGGATCAGCGACTTGACCGTGTTGCCGCCCGGCGTGTCGAAGTCGATGGGGCTGTTCCCATCGGTCGGCGCCACGGACGGATCGATGTCGATGGCGATGTCCCCCATCGCCGTGCCCTGGCAGAGCGCCAGCGCGGCCTGGCCGGCGGCCTTGCCGAGCTCGTTGGCGTTCTTCCAGACGTCGACGTACTGCTTGCCGAGCGCGACGTTGTTCAGGTTGGCGGGATCGCCGTCCTGGCCGCTCAGCGGCGGGAAGCCGTAGCTCTTGGCCTCGAGGGCAGCCACCACGCCGAGCGCGGTGCTGTCGTTCTCGGCCAGGATCGCGTCGATCTTCGCCCCGTCGGCCTCGGCCTTGTCGATGATGGCCTCCATGTTGGCCTGCGCCGTGGCGGTGTCCCACGCGTCGGTGTACGTGCCGTAGTCCTCAGGCCACGTGCCGCTGCCAGACTCCGGTCCGTTCAGGACGGTGATGTCGCCCGAGTCGATCTTGTCCTTCAGGCCTGCGTCCTCCCAGCCCTGGGGCAGGAAGGTGGAAGCGTTCGGGTCGCCCGGGTCGCCCTTGATGAGGACGTAATTGCCCTCGGGGACCGCATCGAGAATGGCCGATGCCTCGGCCTCCCCGACGCCCACGTTGTTGAACGTGATGTAGAGGATGCTCGGATCCTCGATCAGCCGGTCGTAGGCGATGACCGGGATGCCGTTGTCGGCCGCCTTCTGGACCGCAGGAAGGATGGCGTTCTGGTCCTGCGCCAGCAGGATGAGCACGTTCGCGCCCTGTCCGATGAGGTTGTCGACATCGGTGAGCTGCTGCTCGTTGCTGAGGTTCGCGTCGGCATCGATGTACGTGCCGCCGGCGTCCTCGACGACCTTCTTGATGTTGGGCTGGTCCGCCGCCGCCCAGCGCGGCTGCTGGAAGTTGTTCCACGACACGCCGACGGTGCAGTCCGCAGCGCCCGCCTGGGACTCCGCCGGTTGTGATGCGGTGGTGCTCTCCGACGCCGACGGCGTCGAGGAGGCGCCACTCCCGCACGCGGCGAGCAACAGGGCGAGGATGCCCAGGACCGCCGCAAGCCTCCGAGTGACCATGGATGCTCCTCCGAATGTGGTTCAACCATCGCCGCGATGGCGGTGCCTCGAAGTAGGCTACTCCGCTGTCAAGCCCTCCTCGTTCGTGGCTGCATGTCTAGCCGCCGGCGGCCGAGCGACGCTCGTCGCGCAGCCGGCTGGCGGGGTCGGCAATGAACGACTCGAACGCGAGCTCGGCCGCTCCCAGCACCGGCGCATCGACCCCAAGCGACGCCGGCACGATCGACACGAGCTCTCGCGATGCGCGCAGCGCACGCTCGTCGAGCATCTCGTTGATCCGATCTGCGATGAGTGGGTGAATCCGCTCGAATGTGCCGCCCAGCACCACGAGCGTCGGATTGAAGACGTTGACCAGCCCGGCCAGGCCGATGCCCAGCCAGGAGCCGACGTGGTCGATCGCCGCCAGCGCCCGCCGCTCGCCGTTGCGGGCGGCGGCGATGACTTCGCTCACGGCCTCGCGCCCTCCGTCGGGGCGGCGTCCGGCCCGGGCAAGCATCGCCCGCTCGCCGATCTCGGTCTCCCAGCAGCCGACCGAACCGCATCCGCACCGGGTTCCCGATGGGTTCACCGGCATGTGGCCGATCTCGCCGGCGTAGCCGGCAGCCCCGACCAGTGGTTCGCCGTCCTGCACCAGGTTGCCGCCGACCCCCACCTCGCCGGTCACGTAGAGGACGGCCCGGGCCCCGACCGCGGCACCGCGCCGATGCTCCGCCAGCGCCCCGAGATCGGCCTCGTTCGCGACACGGACCGGGGCGTCCAGCTCGAGCGCTGCCCGCAGCCGCTCGCCCAACGGGACGTCGCGCCAGCCCAGGTTCGGA
>DAINOY010000101.1:0-6235 GCA_036743735.1 Chloroflexota bacterium | reverse complement strand
GGGGACCGGTGCGGCGCCCGGGGGGGCCGAGAGGGGATCGGCCGATCTCTGCTATACTCGCAGGCGGCCCGTGAGCTGGAAGGCAGTGCGATCTTCCGGGGGGCCGTCCATCACACACGCTCGCCGATTCCGCGCTGCGCGGTGCCCGGACTCCGGGTGCAGCATCGGTCCTGAAGTGAGCGGAGGCAACAACCGGAGGTTCTTTCCCTTGGCTGCAACGACCATGAAGCAGCTGCTCGAGGCCGGCGTCCACTTCGGACACCAGACTCGACGCTGGAATCCCAAGATGCGCCCGTTCATCTTCGCCGAGCGCAACGGGATCCACATCATCGACCTGGCGCAGACGGTTTCGCGCCTCGACGCCGCCCTGGGCTTCATCCAGGAGACCGTCCGCAAGGGCGACGGCATCCTCTTCGTCGGCACGAAGAAGCAGGCCCAGGAGGCGATCGCCCAGGAGGCGGAACGCTCGGGCCAGTACTACGTGAACACCCGCTGGCTCGGCGGAATGCTGACGAACTTCACAACGATCAAACGTCGGATCCAGCGCCTCGAGGCCCTCGAGGCCCGTCGCGACGCAGGCGAGTTCGAGCGGCTCACGAAGAAGGAAGCCTCGAAGCTCAACGAGGAGATCAACAAGCTCAACGCGGCGCTCGGCGGAATCCGCAAGATGCGGCGTCTCCCCGGAGCCGTGTTCATCGTCGATCCGCACCGCGAGTCGATCGCGGTGGCCGAGGCGATGCGCCTCGAGATTCCGATCGTGGCCATGACCGACACGAACTGCGATCCCGACCAGATCGACTGGGTCATCCCCGCCAACGACGACGCGATCCGCAGCGTGCGCCTGATCTGCGCCAAGGTCGCCGATGCCGCGCTCGGAGCGCAGCAGGAGCGCCAGGCACAGCTCGACGAGGAGTTCGAGCAGGCCGAGGCGATGCCGCCGGTCGACGAGGCAGCCCTTGGCAACGAGGCTGACTACACCGCCGCACTCGCCGCCGGCGAGGCGCTCATCTTCGAGCCGGAGCCCGAGGAGGACGAGGACGAGGAGCGACGCGCCCGTGCACGCCGCGCGGCGGACGGTGGTGGCGAGGACGGCTTCGACGAGCTGCCCGAAGCGATGGCGCCGGCCGAGGTGCCGGTCGCGGAGACGTCCGCGGCAGACGAGCCTGCTGCCGAACCGCCAGCCGATGCCGCGGCGCAGGCCGACGACGGCGCCGAGCCCGCGCCGGCCGAGCCCACCGAGGCGGCTGCCGCCGTCGAAGCCGACGAGAAGGCCGATGCGACCGTCGAGGCGCCGGCCGAGCGCTGAACCCCAGGAAGACGAGACGACATGACGAACGAACTGATGATCAGACCCGAGGATGTGAAGCGGCTCCGCGAGATGACCGGCGCCGGCATCATGGATTGCAAGCGCGCGCTGGAGGAGGCGGATGGTGACCTCGAGCGCGCCACCGCGCTGCTGCGCGAGAAGGGCCTTGCCAGCGCCGCGAAGAAGGCCGGGCGCCAGGCGCGCGAGGGCCTCGTCACCAGCTACATCCACACCGGTGGGCGTCTCGGTGTGCTGCTCGAGGTCAACTGCGAGACCGACTTCGTGGCGCGCACCGACGATTTCGTGCAGCTGGCGCGGGATCTCGCGATGCAGGTCGCAGGCCTCGCGCCGACCTACGTCAGCCGAGAGGACGTGCCGGCCGACGCGCTCGAGGCACAGCGTGCCGCGTTCGCCGACGAGGCGAGGCGCGACGGGCGTCCCGAGGAGCGCATCCCGACGATCGTCGAGGGCAAGCTCAACAAGTGGTTCGAGCAGGTCTGCCTGCTCGAGCAGCCGTACCGCGACACCGACATGACGACCGGCGACCTCGTCACCCAGAAGATCGCCGTGCTGGGCGAGAACATCAAGGTGGCGCGCTTCGCTCGCTTCGCTCTGGGTGAGGGCGCGGCCGACGTCACCGACGACGAAGCCGGCGGCTAGCGTGGACGAGGGCCTGGCCTCGCCCGACGCGCGGCGGGTGCTCCTCAAGCTCTCTGGCGAGGCCCTCATGGGCACGCGCCAGTACGGGATCGATCCCGACGTCACGCGCGACATCGCGGGCCAGGTGATGGAGGCGCGCTCGTCGGGGGTCGAGATCGCGATCGTCGTCGGGGGCGGCAACATCTTCCGCGGCCTGGCTGCATCGGCGCGGGGGATGGATCGGGCCACCGGCGACTACATGGGCATGCTCGCAACGGTGATGAACGGCCTCGCCATGCAGGACGCGCTCGAGCAGTCGGGATGTCCGACCCGGGTGCTGTCGGCGATCGCGATGAACGAGATCTGCGAGCCGTACATCCGGCGGCGGGCGGTGCGGCACCTGGAGAAGGGCCGCGTGGTAGTGATGGTGGCCGGAACGGGCAACCCGTACTTTACGACCGATACCGCCGCGACCCTGCGCGCCGTGGAGATCGGCGCGGGGGTGATCCTCAAGGCGACCCGCGTCGACGGCGTGTACGATGCCGATCCCGAGAAGCATCCCGGGGCGACCCGCTACACGCAGATCGGCTACACCGATGTCCTGTCGAACCGCCTCGGGGCGCTCGACGCGACGGCCGTCTCGCTGGCGATGGACAACGAGATGCCGATCGTCGTCTTCGACATGACGCAGCCCGGGAACATCGTGCGGGCGATTCTCGGGGAATCGATTGGAACGCTCGTGGCAGGTGAGGTGACCCGATGACGCACGAGGCGCTCAGCGCGATCGAACCGAAGATGCAGCGAGCGGTGGAAGCGATGGAGCGCGACTTCGCCGGCATTCGCACCGGGCGCGCCTCGACCGCGCTCGTCGACCGCATCATGGTCGACTACTACGGGACCCCGACACCGATCAACCAGATCGCCGGCGTCAGCGTGCCCGATGCGCATCTCATCGTCATCCAGCCATGGGACCGCTCGGTGCTGTCGGCGATCGAGCGCGCCATCACGAAGAGCGACATCGGCATCGTCCCCAACGTCGACGGGACCGTCGTCCGGCTCAATGTCCCGCCGCTCACCGAGGAACGGCGGCGCGAGATGGTCAAGCAGGTTCGCCGGCGCACCGAAGAGGCGCGGGTGGAGGTTCGAAACCTGCGACGCGAGGCGGCCGACCAGCTGAAGCGCGGCCTCAAGGCCGGCGACCTGTCGGAAGACGAGGAGCGTCGCGAGCTCGACGCCCTCCAGCGGCTGACCGACCGCTACGTGGCCGCGGTCGACACGCGAGCCGAGCAAAAGGAATCGGAAGTCATGGAGGTCTGAGGAGCTGGAGCTCCCTGATCGTCCCCGCCACGTGGCGATCATCATGGATGGCAACCGCCGCTGGGCGCAGTCCCGCGGGTTGCCATCGATCGCCGGGCACGTCCAGGGGGTCGAGGCGATCAAGCCGATCGTCCGCGTCGCCCCCGACCGCGAGATCGAGGTCCTCTCCCTCTACGTGTTCAGCACCGAGAACTGGCGCCGGACCGATGAGGAGGTGACCGGCCTCTTCAACCTCGTCGACGGCGCCGTCCGCCAGAACACCGACGAGCTGATCGAGGAGGGGGTCCGAGTCCGGGTCCTCGGCCGCCTGCACGAGGCGCCATCCGATGTTCAGCGATCCATCCGCGCCGCGGAGGAGCGGACCGCCGCGGGGACGCGGATGACGCTGAACATCTGCTTCAATTACTCGGGCCGTGCCGAGATCGTCGACGCCGCCCGCGCGCTGATCGCCGCCCACCTGTCGCCGGCGCAGGTCGACGACGAGGGCTTCGCGGCCCATCTCTATACCGCCGGCCAGCCCGACGTCGATCTCATCATCCGCACCGGCGGCGAACGGCGCACGAGCAACTTCCTGTTGTGGCAGAGCGCCTACGCGGAGCTCGTCTTCAGTGACACCCTCTGGCCGGACTTCGCCGAGGCCGATCTCGACGCCGCACTGGCCGAGTTCGCGCGCCGCCAACGTCGCTTCGGGAGCTGACCGGGGTGCTCGTGACGCGGCTGATCACGGCGGCGATCCTGGGGCCGGTCATCCTCGCGATCGTCGTGCTCGGTGAGCCGTGGCTCTCGATTCTCGTGGGCATCGTTGCCTTTCTCGCGCTCATCGAGCTCATCGCCCTGCTCGACGCGGGCGGGTTCCAGCCGCCGCAGGTGCTCGGCATCGCGATCGGCGTTGCGCTCTTCGCCGCCTCGCTCGTGAGCGCCAACCGTGAGGGCGTCGGCGGATTGCTGGCTGACCTGCTCGCCGTCACCGAGCCGCCGGGCCTGGTGGCGCTGACGATGGCGCTCGCGGTGCTGATCCTGGGGATCATCGGCTTCACGCGCGCCGATCCGCGATCCGGCTTCGTGACCTGGTCGGCGACGACCTTCGGCGTGGCCTACGTCGGGCTCCTGACGCCGTACCTCGCGGTCGCCGGGCATCTCGGCCCGTTCGACGGCTCCGCCGCGACGCCGGTGGGCGCGCTCGGCCTGCGGGCCGGTGCCGCCTGGGCGCTCACGCTCGTCCTCGTGGTATGGGGCTATGACACCGGGGCTTACGCCACCGGGCGCTGGCTGGGGCGCCGGCACCTCTTGGAGTCGATCAGCCCCTCGAAGACCGTGGAGGGCGTGCTGGGCGGGCTCATCGCCGCGACCCTGGCGGCAGGGATCGGGGCGTGGCTCATCGGCCTGCCGGCCTGGCATCCGCTGGTGATCGGACCGGTCGTGGGGCTTGCCGCCCAGGCCGGGGATCTTGCCGAGTCGATGCTGAAGCGCGCCGCCGGGCGAAAGGACTCCGGAACGCTCATCCCCGGGCACGGTGGCATCCTGGACCGGCTCGACTCGTTCCTCTTCGCCGCGCCGGTGCTGGTCGCCTACGCCATGCTCGTGGCCGGGTTCCGCGCGTGAGGGGGATTGCGGTCCTCGGTTCGACGGGCTCGATCGGCCGGCAGACGCTCGAGGTCGTCGACCGGCTGCGCGACCGGTTCCGGGTGGTCGCCCTTGCCGCCGGCCATCGCGGGGCGGTGTGGGAGGCGCAGCTGGCGGCCTGGCCCGATGCGACAGCCTGGACGCATGACGGTGCGCCGTCGGCGGACCGTCTCGTGGAGCTCGCGACGCTGGAGGGCGTCGACCTCGTCGTCGTCGCAACGACCGGCATGACCGCGCTGCCCGCCGTCCTCGCGGCCCTCGGTGCCGGCCGTCGAGTGGCGTTGGCGAACAAGGAGACGCTCGTGACCGGCGGTCACCTCGTCGACGCCGCCCTCGAGGCTCGCGATGCAGACCGGCTGGATTGGCTGCGGCCGATCGACAGTGAGCATTCGGCGATCTGGCAGTGCCTCCTCGGGGAACCGATGGTCGCGGTCCGCCGTCTGGTGCTGACCGCGAGCGGCGGACCGTTCCGCGGCCGCGACCCGTCGTCGCTCGCCGAGGTGACCCCGGACGAGGCGCTCGCGCACCCGACCTGGCGCATGGGAGCCAAGATCACGATCGACTCCGCCACGCTCGTCAACAAGGCCTTCGAGGTCATGGAGGCCAAATGGCTCTACCGCCTGCCGTACAGTAAGATCGACGCCGTGATCCACCCCCGGAGCGTCGTGCATTCGCTCGTGGAGTTCGCCGACGGCTCCTACAAGGCCCAGCTCGGCCTTCCCGACATGCGGCTGCCGATCCAGTACGCCCTGACCCACCCGGACCGCCTCCCGTCGCCCGCGACCCACGGCCAGCCGACGGACTGGGGCAGCCTCGAGTTCTCGCCGCTCGAGCCCGGTGCCTATCCCGCCTACGAGACGGTACGGACCGCGGCCGCCGCCGGCGGCAACCGCGGGACGATCGTGAACGCCGCGGACGAGGTCGCCGTCGAGGCATTCCTCGCCGGGCGGATGCCGTTCACCGCCTTCGCATCGGTCATCAACCACGCGGTCGAGCGCTGGGAGCAGGACGAGGAACCGGCGCTCGACGCGCTCGTGGCCCTCGACGCGGAGGTACGCGCCGCGCTGCGCGCGGATCTCCGGCTGGCGGCCGCGCCCTGATGGACGTCCTCGGCACGGTTCTCGCCTTTCTGCTCGTGCTCGTGGTCCTGGTCGTGGCCCACGAGTTCGGGCATTTCATCGTCGCCAAGCGGGCCGGCATCACGGTCCAGGAGTTCGGCATCGGATTCCCGCCGCGCATCGCCTCGTTCCACTGGCACGGCACGCGGTACTCGGTCAACTGGATCCCGCTCGGCGGCTTCGTGAAGATGCTCGGCGAGGACGGCGAGATCGAGGCCGAGAAGATGCGCGA
>DAINOY010000100.1:0-6266 GCA_036743735.1 Chloroflexota bacterium | reverse complement strand
GTCAGCCGGGCAGCAGATGAATCTCGGCGCACTGCTCGGCCACGTCGCGGGCTTGGGCGACGAGGCCGCGCTCGAGACGAAGATCGACGAGATCGCCCAGCGACTCCTGGGCCAGGTGGGCGTGGACTACCGCCGAGACCTGCGGCCGTGGATCGGCGGCCAGGTGGCTCTGGCGATCGGTGCACCGGCCGATGCGACGAGCGCCCCGACATTCCTCGTCATCGCCGCGGTCAACGATGCAGCGCAGGCTGAAGCGGCGCTCGACCGTCTTGCCGCCCGCGATGGGACCGGCGGGACGACCGAAGCCTATGCCGGCGCGAGCCTGCATATCGCCGCTGATGGGGGGACCGCCGCCATCGTCGACGGGGTGGCGCTCTTCGCTCCCGACCGCGACGGAGTGCGCGCGGCCATCGACCGCCACATGGGCGGGGGCGCGCTGGCGGGAGCGTCCGCCTTCACATCGGCGATGGCGGGACTGCCGGCCGACCACCTCGCCAGCCTCTACCTCGACCTCGAGCGCGCCGCCTCGGTGGCCGGCATCGACGTGCCACTGAGCGTGGCGAGCTTCGCACTGCTCGCCGAGCCCGATGCGGTGCGGCTGCGTGGCGCTGTCCCGCTGCCCACGACCTCCGGCGATGCGGCCGGCGCACCGAGCCTGGGCCCGGCGACCATCGACGGCCTGGCGGAGTGGCTGCCGGCCGACACGCAGGTGTCCGCCACCGTCAGCCGCCTGGGGGAAATGGTCGGCGCACTCGAGAGAGCCGCCAGCTCGATTCCGGAGGCGGCCCAGGCGCTCACCCAGCTCCGCGCGCTCGCCGTCCTGGGGCTGGGCATCGACATCGAGCGCGACGTCGTGCCACTTCTGGGCGGTGGCACGGCAATCGGCGTGCACGACCTCGCCGGGACGCCGCACGGCGTCCTGGTCCTGGCGCCGCCCGACCCGGCCGCCGCCGCGGCGACGCTCGACGACTTCGCCGACGCACTCGAGTCGCGCGGCCTCGAACGCGACGGGCAGGTGATCGGCGGCGTCGAGGTCACGACGCTGTCGGTCCCCGACGTCGGCAGCGTGGCCTACGCCGCCGTCGACGAGGTGCTGCTCCTGGCGCTCGGCGCCGACGAGATCGGGCTCGCCATCGACGCGCGAGCGAGCGGCCGGACGCTGGCCGCCGACCCCGGCTACCGCGCAGCCTTCGGGCTCGTCGGCGAGCCTGGCGCCAACCGGCTGTACGTCGACCTCGCCTCGCTCATCGGCTCGTTCGACGGCCTGGCTGGGCTCGATGCCGACACGCGCGCTATCCTCGACCCGATTCGGCGTCTTGCCATCAATGCGCCCATCGACGCCGATCAGCTCGAGATCAACGCCGTGGTCACCGTGGAGTGACCGCATGAACACGCCAACCTTCACCCGCAACGAGGTACACCACCCTTGGCAGTACGCATTCGGCTGACGCGCATCGGGGCCACGAAACGGCCTTCCTACCGCGTCGTCGCCATCGACAGCCGGCGCCCCCGCGACGGCCGCCCTCTCGAGATCCTGGGCCATTACGATCCGCTCACCGAGCCCGCAACGGTCCAGCTCGACGAAGCGCGCATCCGCGAGTGGATGAGCAAGGGTGCCCAGCCCTCGGAGACGGTGGTCAAGCTGCTCAAGCAGGCCGGCGCACCGGCGAGTGCCGAGGCCACCCCGGCCAAGGCGCCGGCGAAGGCGCCCGCCAAGCCGCGTGCCCGGCGCGCGAAGACCGAGCAGGCAGCCGAGTGAAGGAGCTGCTCGAGTACATCGCACGCTCGCTCGTCGAGCATCCGGACGCGGTCGAGGTCGACGTCGACGAGAGCGACGACGAGGTCGAGCTGACGCTCGTCGTGGACGAGCGCGACATGGGCCGCGTCATCGGCCGTGACGGCAGGATCGCGAACGCCATCCGCAGTTTGCTGCGGATCATGGGTGCCCGCGACGGCCGCCATGTCGAGCTGGAGATCGTGGCCAACGACTGAACCGGTCGCCATCGGGCGGATCGTGGGCGCGAAGGGCCTGCAGGGAAGGCTGAAGCTCGAGCTGCTCACCGATCGTCCGGAGCGCTTCGCGGTCGGTGCGTCGGTCCGGGTGGAGGGGGAGCCCTCGCCGCGCCGGGTCACCGCCGTCGAGGGAGGCGAGCGCCCGCGGGCGATCGCCCTCAGCGGGATCGACAGCCGGGAGGCCGCCGAGGCGGTCACCGGGCGCTACCTCGAGGCCGATGCGGCACCGCTGCCGGACGGCAGCTGGTACTGGCACGAGCTCGAGGGGCTGGCAGTCAGCGACCCGCGTGGACGACCAATCGGGCGCCTGGCGGAAATCTTCCGCGCGGGAGGTGCGGAGGTCTACCGCATCGAGCGCGAGGGCGCCGATGATCTGCTCGTTCCCGCGCTGCGTCGCATGATCCAGTCTGTCGATCCGGCCTCGGGCAGGCTGGTGCTGAGCGACGAGGCCCTCGAGGAGCCGGACTGACCGATGCGGATCGACGTCGTGACGCTCTTCCCGGAGCTGTTCGAGGCGCCGCTGGCGACCTCGATCATCGGTCGCGCCGTGGAGCGGGAGATCGTCGAGTTCGCGATCCACGATCTCCGCGAGCATGGGCTCGGCCGCCATCGCAGCGTCGACGACTACCCGTACGGCGGCGGCGCCGGGATGGTGATGCGGCCGGAACCGATCTTCGCCGCGATCGAGCCGCTGCGCGAGCATGGGGCAACGGTGATCCTGCTCGACCCGGCGGGGGAGCGGCTCAGCGACCGCCTCGCCCGCGAGCTCGCAGCGGAGCCTCGCCTGGCGCTCCTGTGCGGGCGCTACGAGGGCATCGATGAGCGGGCTCGTGGCCTGGCGGACCGCGAGGTGAGCATCGGCGACTACGTCCTCACCGGCGGCGAGCTGCCCGCGCTCGTCCTCATCGACGCCGTCGTGCGGCTCGTGCCGGGCGTGATCGAGGCCGCCTCGCACGAGGGCGACAGCTTTGCCGACGGCCTGCTCGAGTACCCGCAGTACACGCGTCCCGAGACGTTCCGTGGTGCGTCGATCCCGTCGGTGCTGACCAGCGGGCATCACGCCGAGGTCGAGCGCTGGCGGCGCCGTGAGGCACTGCGGCGCACGCTCGAACGCCGTCCGGACCTGTTGGCGTCGGCGCCGCTCGACGACGCGGACCGCGCGATCCTCGATGAGCTGCGACGCGAACGCCGGAGCTGATGCCGCCACGGCGCGCAGTTGCCGGTGCGGAACGCGCGTTGGTATACTCCCGCGGTCGCGGCCGCTCGTGCGGTCGCGTTCCCGTGTGCCCCGTTGATCACCATCTGTCACCACAAGCCGCCCGCGCGGCGTCCCACGAGGTTCCCCCGCCGATGAACGCCATCAAGGAGCTCGAGCGCGAACAGCTGCGCTCCGACCTGCCGGAGATCGCCCCGGGCGATACCGTCCGCGTCTCGGTGAAGGTCGTCGAGGGCAACCGAGAGCGCATCCAGGTGTTCGAGGGCACGGTGATGCGGATGCGCCACGGCGGTCTGAATCAGTCGATCACCGTCCGGCGCATCAGCAGCGGCGTCGGCGTCGAGCGCACCTTCATGATCCACTCGCCGCGGATCGACAAGATCGAGGTCGTTCGGCACGGCGTCGCTCGACGCGCGCAGCTCTACTTCCTGCGCGATCGGGTGGGCAAGTCCGCGACCCTGCGCGAGCGCCGCTAGCCAGGCTGCCTCCGCCGGCCGCAGCCTGCCGGTCCGGCGGCGTAGACTCGGGCGCATCGTGATCGTGCCCACGCTTCGTACCGAGCGGCGCCACTGGAACGCCGGCAACCTGCGGCTGGCAGGCTGCGATGCAGTCGGGCTGGCCTGCCTCTCCGGGCCGGTCGTCGCGGCGGCGGTACGGATGCCGCCGAACTGCCATCGGATCCGCGGCGTGCGCGACTCGAAGCAGCTCTCCCGACTTCAGCGCGAGCACCTCTACCCGATCATCCTGCGCCGCGCGGCGGCGATCTCGGTCGGCGCCGCCTCGGTCGCCGAGATCGACCGGCTCAACATCTACCACGCGACGACGCTCGCCATGCGTCGCGCGATCACCCGCCTGCCGGGCTATGACCACGTCGTGATCGATGGCCTGCGCATCCGCGGCTTCGAGGAGCAGGTCGGCCCGTACACCGCGATCGTCGACGGCGACGCTCACTGCTACACGATTGCCTGCGCCTCGATCGTGGCCAAGGTGATCCGTGACCGGCTCATGGAGCGGCTCGCGCGACGTCATCCGGGATACGGCTGGGAGCGCAACGTCGGCTATGCGACGCGCACCCATCGCGACGGGATCCGCCGCCAGGGCGTGACCGCGTTCCATCGACGCAGCTTCGCGACGGTGCAGGCGGCGATCGCCGGCGAGCAGCTGCCGCTCGATCTCACCCTGGGCGAGGAGGTCGACGCCGCCGATCGGCGGCTCCTCGTCGCCAGCGCCTGACGACTCCCAGGCTCGGGAGGCGCCGGTAAGCCGCCGATACGCCGTCGGTAAGCGGCGGGTGGCACGCTGTCCACCATGACCGGCGCCCCTCCTGGCGGCAATCCACGGCACGCGCTCGGTGCGCGGGCCGAGGCCCGCGTCGCCGGCTGGCTCGCCGAACGAGGCTGGACCGTCCTCGGCCATCGCGTCCGGCTCGGCGGCGGCGAGCTGGACATCGTGGCGATCGATCCCGGCGGCACGCTCGTGGGCATCGAGGTGCGCGCGCGGCGATCCGAGCGGACCGGCTCAGCGCTCGAGAGCCTGGATCGTGCGGCGATTGCGCGGCGCCGCCGTGCGCTGGCTGCCTACGCCTCGGCCGCGCCCGCGCATCACGACCTGCGCCTGGACCTCGTGGCGCTGAGCCCCGCGAGCCATGACCGCTGGCGGCTGACGCACATCAGCGGGGTCGAGGCTCGCTGAGTCAGCTCGCGAACATCGCCTCGAGGGCGGTCACGGCGTTGATGTACGGCCAGCTGACCTGGTAGATCCCATGGGTCTCGAGCGCGAACTGGCCCTGGTAGTAGGCGGCCAGGATGCGCGCGCGGTCGCCGCCGTAGCGGTCGTGGTAATGCTTCAGCAGCCGCACGCCGGCGCGGATGTTGGATCCCGTCTCCCAGACGTCGACCGGCGCGCCCAGGATCGACGAGGCCACCCAGTCGCCGGTCGTGGGCAGCAGCTGCATGACGCCCACCGCACCAGCCGACGAAGTGAGCCCCTGCTGCCAGCCGGATTCCTGCCATCCGACCGCCATCGCCAGCGCGGGCGGCAGCCCCATCGCCTGCGCTTCGGCGCGGATCGCCTCACCGATGGCCAGACGCTCGGCGACCGCTGCTCGCAGGTCCGGGGGCATGCCGGGGAACGGCGGTGCCGCGGGAGCCGGCGCGACCGGCGGGGCGGCGGCTGCCGCCGGAACGGTCAGCTGAGTGCCGGTGCGGATGAACGACGGGTCGGCGAGGCCGTTGGCGGCCGCGATGGCGCCGACTGTCGTCCCGTATCGTGCGGAGATGCCGGTGAGGGTCTCGCCCGACGCCACGACGTGGACGAGCGGCGCCGGCGGAGCTACTGAGGCCGGAGCCGGCTGGACGGCCGGCACCGGCGCGGCGCCGACGACCAGCTGCTGCCCGGGGAGCAGGAAGCTCGGGTTGGCCAGGCCATTCAACGCCGCGATCGCGGCGACCGAGGTGCCGTAGTGCGCAGCGATCCCGGTCAGGTTCTCGCCGCTGGCCACGACGTGGACCAGCGGGGCCTGTGACGTCGCCGGAGCCGTCGCAGCGGGTGCCTCAGCCGAGACGAGGACCAGCTGCTGTCCGACCTGGATGCGGTTCGGATCGGGGAGTCCGTTCGCCTGCGCCAGGCGCTCCACGGATGTGCCATGGTCCACGGCGATCTGGCTCAGCGTGTCGCCGGCCTTCACGGTGATCGTCGGGTCCGCGGCCGCAACCGGAGCCGCGAGCAGGATGGCAGCGGTCACGGCGGCCGTGGCTGAGGTGGCGAGCGGATGACGGGGTCGGGTCGGCATCGGTCCGGCGGTGCTCCTCGCTTCGTCATGCGCCGTGGGCGGCTGGCGCTGGAATCGGTTGGCTCGGGTGTGGTTCGCGCGGGATCGGGCAGGTCGCAACGCCACGCCATGGTCCGGGCCGCACCCGGGGCGGTCAACGAACGAAAGTACCGGGAGGGGACCGATGCGGCGCCCGGGGGGCCGAGAGGGGAGCGGCCGATCTCTGCTATACTCGCAGGCGGCCCGTGAGCTGGAAGGCAGTGCGAT
>DAINOY010000099.1:0-6358 GCA_036743735.1 Chloroflexota bacterium | reverse complement strand
TGGGCCAGCAACGACGAGGGCGTCGAGCCCGATGTCGTGATGGGCTGCGCCGGCGACGTGCCGACGCTCGAGACGCTCGCCGCGGTCGACATCCTGCGCCGCGCCGTGCCCGACCTGAAGGTGCGCGTGGTGAACGTCGTCGACCTGATGCGGCTGCAGGACGAGAAGGAGCATCCCCACGGCATGAGCGACCCCGAGTTCGACTCGCTGTTCACCACGAACCGGCCGATCATCTTCGCGTACCACGGCTACCCGTGGCTCATCCATCGGCTCACCTACCGCCGCACGAACCACGACAACCTCCACGTGCGGGGCTACAAGGAGGAGGGCACGACGACCACGCCGTTCGACATGGTCATGCTCAACGACCTCGACCGGTATCACCTCGTGATGGACGTCATCGACCGGGTTCCGTCACTCCGAGATCGGGCCGGGCACCTGCGACAGCAGATGGCCGATCTGCGCGTCTCCTCGCGCGCCTACACGCGCGAGTACGGCGAGGACGCCCCCGACGTGCGCGGCTGGGCATGGCCGGGAACGACCGGCGACAGCACCATCGTCTGACCGATGCGGGTGCTCGTCCTCAACCCGGGCTCGAGCACGCTCAAAGCGTCCCTGGTCGACGGCGGCTCACGGATCGCCGATGCGCAGGTCGACTGGCCCGCCGGGGAGGAGAACGCGGCCGGCGTCGTTGCGGGCCTGCTCGGGCAGCTTCCGCCCGGCGCCGACTCGGTCGGCTACCGCGTGGTCCACGGCGGACCCGACTACCGCGCGCCGGCCCGCGTCGACGAACGGCTGCTGGCGCGCGTCGAGGAGCTCGACGAGCTGGCGCCGCTCCACAACCGGCGAGCGGCCGCGGTCATGCGGGCCGGGCTGGCGGCGCTGCCCGGGCGACCGCACGTCGCATGCTTCGACACGGCGTTCCATGCCACGCTGCCCGAGGCGGCGTGGCGGTACGCGCTGCCGGCCCCGTGGGTGGAGCGCTGGGGCATTCGTCGCTTCGGCTTCCACGGCCTGTCGGTTGCGTGGTCGACCCGGCGCGCCGCCGAGCTCCTGCGGAGGCCGGCGGCTGAGCTGCAGCTCGTCGTTGCGCATCTCGGCTCCGGATGCTCGGTGACTGCCGTCGACGGCGGCCGCTCAGCCTGGACGAGCATGGGCTACACGCCATACGAGGGGCCGATGATGGGCACCCGCTCCGGTTCAGTGGACCCCGGGATCCTGCTGCGGCTGGCCGAGGCCGGCGTGCCGCCCGATGAGCTGGCCGATGGCCTGGCCCATCGCTCCGGCCTGCTGGCGATCGCCGGGACGAGCGACGCCCGGGAGATCGAACGCCGCGCCCGACAGGGCGACGCGGGAGCTCGGCTGGCGCTGGCGATGTTCGGCCGGCAGGTGGCGGCGACCATCGCGGCGGCGGCGACCGCGCTGCCCAGCCTGGACGCGCTGGTCCTCACCGGCGGGATCGGGGAGCACTCGGCGGCATTCCGCGCGGAGATTCTCGGGCGCCTGCCGACCCTGCGACTGCCGGCGTCCGCCGCCGAAACGGACGGTGACACCGTTCTGGCAGCGGGACCGCCGGCGCTGCTCGTGGTGGAGGCCCGCGAGGATCTCGTCATCGCCAGCGAGGTCGAGGCCGCGCAGCCTCCGCGCTCCTGAGCGGCGCATCCGGCCGGCGCGGGCTGCAAGCTCGCGGTTGGGGTAGGGTGGGAGGCAGAGAGGAGCGCCGCTGACCATGGACCAAGAGAGCCCGCGTCGGCCTCCGCGAGAGCGTTTCGTCGGCACCGAGCACCTGTTCGATCTCGATGCCGAGGGTGAACGGCTGGCGGCCGAGAACGGCGGGATGCGCGACGGCCATCGCCAGATCACCCTGTTCCGTGGGGGCGGCGTCTCGATCGTCCTCTTCGACTTCGAGCGCGACGGCTGGCTGAAGGATCACGCCGCGGATGGGTACGTGACGATCGAGGTCCTCAGTGGTGAGCTTCGAATGTCCACGGCCGAGCACGAGTACCGCATGCCGAGCGGCTCGCTCCTCGTGCTGCGGCCCGGCGTGAGGCACGACGTGCGAGCGGAGGCCCCGAGCCGAATGCTGCTCACGGTGCGACTCGACCCAGCCGAGGATGAACGGCCCTGACGGTTCAATGCTTCGCTCCCCGCCAGGCAGTCCCAACACAACCAAGAAAACGGAGGACCAGATTGACCGAGGTGCGTCGCGACGATTGGGATCCACGAGATCCGTCGGTGCTCGTGAACCAGCGTCGGGCTTACGACGAGATGCGCGAGACCTGCCCGGTCGCGCACAGCGAGTTCATGGGGTGGTCGCTCTTCCGCCACGAGGACGTCGTGACCGTGCTCGAGGACCCTGCGACGTACAGCAGCGTCTCGAAGCATCCGGCCATTCCGAGCGGGATCGACCCGCCGACGCACGCGACGTTCAGAGCTGCGCTCGCGCCCCATTTCACGGATGAGGCCATGGCAGCGCTCGAGCCGCGCAGCCGTGAGATCGCGATCGAGCTCCTGCAGCCGATGCTGCGCGACGGCGGAGCGGAGCTCATGGAGGCATTCGCCACGCCCTTCACCCTGCGGACGCTGTGCCACTTCCTCGGCTGGCGGCAGGAGCAGTGGGAGTGCCTCGGTGGTTGGACGCATGGCAACCAGCAGGCGGCCTTCAGTCGGGACCCCGCGGCGGGGCGCGCCCTCGCGAGGCTGCTCTCCGAGCACGTCAAGGCCAACCTCGAGGAGCATCGGTCCTCACGCGGGTCGGACCTCACCTGTGCGCTGCTGGCGACCACTGTCGACGGCACACCGCTCGACGACGACCAGATCGTCAGCGTCCTGCGGAACTGGGTCGCGGGTGAAGGAACGGTCGCCGGAGGCCTCAGCCTCATCGTCCTGTACCTCGCCGAGCACCCCGACCTGCAGGATCGGCTGCGCACCGATCCCTCGCTGATCCCTGTTGCCGTCGAGGAGATCCTCCGGGTCGACGACCCACTGGTCGCGAATCGTCGAACCACGACCCGGGACGTCGAGATCGGCGGCCGGCTCATCCCGCAGGGCTCTCCACTCAGCCTGATGTGGATCGCGGCGAACCGCGATCCGCGTGCCTTCGGTGATGCCGAGGAGGTTCGTCTCGAGCGCCGGACGAATGACGGCCTGGTCTGGGGCCACGGCATTCACGTCTGCCTCGGGGCGCCGCTAGCTCGGCTCGAACTGCGCGTCGCGCTCGAGGAGCTGCTGTCGCGCACGACCAGCTTCTCAGTGGGCGGCGAGGTCCGCCGCTCGGTCTACCCGAGCGATGGCCTCGCCTCGTTCACGTTGACGGTCACCTGAGGCGGGGGCCACAACGTCCGCTTGGTGGGGGGAGGGTAATTCGTCGATGGCATCGCTAGCCTGAGCGACAATGACCGCACGACGGGGCCGCGGCCGCCCGCCGCATCCAGACGTCCTCACGCCCGCCGAGTGGGAGGTCCTCGACTGGCTGCGCCACGGCCTGAGCCAGCGACAGATCGCGAAGCGGCGGAGAACCTCGCTCGACGCGGTGAAGTACCACCTCGACAACATCACGGGCAAGATCGGCGTCGGGCGTCGGTCAGAGCTTCGCCACTGGCCCGGCTTCCCGACAGGACACGCGCAGGAGAACCCGATGCAGACCGACCCGCTCGCCCTCACCGGCCTCGGCCAGGTGGCGCTCCTGGTGCGCGACATCGCCGCCAGCGAGGCGTTCTACCGTGACCAGCTGCGGCTGCCGCATCTCTTCACCTACGGCGATCTCGCCTTCTTGGACGTGCGCGGCACCCGGCTCTTCCTGCGCCAGGTGCCCGATGCAGACTGGCGACCCGGATCGATCCTCTATTTCACCGTCGACGACATCCGCCCGGCGTACCGAGCGCTGACGGCGGCCGGCGTCCGGACGCAGGGTGCCCCGCACCGCATCCACACGCACGAGGACGGCACCGAAGAGTGGATGACCTTCTTCGAGGACCCTGACGGCAACACGCTCGCCCTGATGGCCCGGGTTCAGGTGGTGAGCGAGCGGTAGAGCTCGACCGTGCGCTCGGCAATCGCACGCCATGAGAACGATGCCTCGGCGCGCAGCCTGCCGGCCCGTCCCATCGCCGACGCACGGCTCGCGTCGGCCACCAGGCCGTTGATCGCCGCTGCCAGGTCGCGGGCGAAGCGGTCCGGGTCGGCGGCCGACATCGGGTCATGCGCCGCGAGCTGGAGCGGAACGAGCACACCCGTCTCCCCGTCCACGACGACTTCCGGAATGCCGCCCACCGCACTGGCCACCACCGCCGTCTCGCAGGCCATCGCCTCCAGGTTGATGATCCCGAATGGCTCGTAGACCGATGGACAACAGAACACGGTCGCATGCGAGTACAGCTCGATCACCGATGGCTTGTCGAGCATCTCCGGGATCCAGACCACCCCGTCGCGGCTGCGCTTCGCCTCGGCCACGCCAGCCTCCATCTCTCCGGCGATCTCGGGCGTGTCCGGCGCGCCCGCGCAGAGCACGACCCCGATCTCCGAATCCAGGTAACGCAGCGCGCGGACGAGGTGCACGATCCCCTTCTGTCGCGTGATGCGGCCGACGAAGAGGAGGTACGGCCTCGACCGATCGACGCCGTAGCGCTCGAGCGCCGCCGTCGTCGCGACAGGCCGGTACTCCTCGGTGTCGATGCCGTTGCCGATGACGTGGACCCGCTCGGGAGCGACGGTGAAATGGCTGAGCACGTCCGCCCGGGTTCCCTCCGAGACGGCGATCACCGCATCGGCCATCTCGAGCGCGGTGCGCTCGACCCAGCTCGACACGTCATATCCGCCGCCGAGCTGCTCGCGCTTCCAGGGTCGCAGCGGCTCGAGTGAATGGACCGTCACGACGAGCGGGATGCCATGCGCCAGCTTGGCGAGGATCCCGGCCAGGTGCACGTACCACGTATGGCAGTGAACCACCTGCGCATCGATCGGGTCGCCCAGCATCCCGAGGTCGCGATCGAGGGTCGCAAGCAGGGAGCGGAGCTGATCGGGCGCCGCGGTGAGGTCCCGTGCCGGCTGGTAGCCGCGCACCCGCCACCCGTCAGCAGCCTCGTCGTGCGCGCCGAAGGTCCGCACGTCGAGCTCGATCAGGCGCCGGAGCTCGCGGCTCAGGTAGTCGACATGGACCCCGGCGCCGCCGTAGATCGACGGCGGGAACTCGTTGGTGAGCAGCAGCGTGCGCATCGGCCGCAGCCTAGCAGCCGACGCTGAGCGCTCAGGCGCCGGCGCTGCTCATCCGGCGATCCCTGCGCACCTGGTGGAGCCAGCGATCGAGATGCTCGACGTCGAAGGGCTTGGGGATGACCGATGCGAAGTGGCTGATCTCGCGGCGTCGCGCCGGTGAGGCGGCGGTGCAGAAGAGGATCGGGAGGCGCCGGGTCCCTGGCCGCTGTCGCAGCGTCCGGGCCTCGTCGCCGCCGCGGCCGTCGGGCAGGTCGTCGTCGAGCACGACGACATCGGGCACACGCTCGCCGACCGCTCGCCGGAAGCGCCCCAGGTGGGTGAAGAGGCGCACCTCCCAGCCGTCGTCCTCGAGCAGGTCACCGAGCAAGCCCAGCGTCGCCACGTCGTCCTCGACCACGTAGGCGAGCCCGCTGCGCTCGTCCTGGCGCGGTGCTGACGCGTCGCCTGCAGTGCTCATCTAGCCAAACCCCGGCTCCATCAAAGTGTTGAGGTGTACTGCAATCCACTTGCCGCGATCGGGCTTCTTGCTCGCGGTACTCCCCCGGAGTATGGTTGATGGACCGATGCCATCGCTCGACGACACCCCCACCTCCGCGCGCCTTTCGCTGCCCGTGGAGGGCATGACTTGCGCCTCGTGCGTCAACCGCATCGAGCGCTTCCTGAACAAGGCCGATGGCGTGACCGAGGCGACCGTCAACCTGGCGACCGAGCGCGCATCGGTCCGTTTCGACCCGGCGCGGATCGACCGTCGCGGCATCATCCAGGCGATCGAGGCCGCTGGCTATGACGTCGCTGACGAGGCTCCCACGCCCACGACGGCCGCTGCCGACGGGCGCGATGAAGCGCGCGAGCGCGAATCGCGCAGGCTCCTCGCCTCGGCCGTCGCGGCAACGGTCACCGGCCTGGCGATGATGGCCCTCATGCTCTGGCCCGGTGGCGTGCCGGTGCCGATGGAGCGACTCAACGTCTGGCTCCTGGCGCCGGCGACGCTTGTCCAGTTCGGCGCCGGCCGTCGCTTCCTCGTCGCCGCTGCGCGCGGCGCACGGCACGGCGCGATGACCATGGACACGCTCGTGGCGCTCGGCACGCTCGCCGCCTACGGGTACTCGCTCTTCCTCACGCTCCTGCCCGAGGCCGCGATCGC
>DAINOY010000098.1:0-6381 GCA_036743735.1 Chloroflexota bacterium | reverse complement strand
GCAAGTCGGCTTCCGACGCGGCGATCCCGTTCGTGGGCGTGGGCCTCCTCTACCGCCGCGGCTACTTCCGCCAGCAGATCGACGCCGATGGGCACCAGGAGCACAACCAGCCCGACATGGATCCCCGCCAGCTGCCGCTGCGGCGCGCGCGCGGGCGCGATGGCTCGCCGGTGACCGTCTCGGTCGACTTCCCGGGGCGCAACGTCTACGCCGCGGTCTGGGTCGCCCAGGTCGGGCGCGTCCCGCTCCTGCTCCTGGACACCGACACGCCGGCGAACCACGGCGAGGACCGCCCGATCAGTCACATCCTCTACGTCCGCGGCCGCGAGATGCGCCTGTGCCAGGAGATGGTGCTGGGCATCGGCGGCGTGCGCGCGCTGCGCGCCCTCGGGATCGACCCGGTGGTCTGGCACCTCAACGAGGGACACTCCGCGTTCATGCTGCTCGAGCGGGCGCGCGAGCTGTGCGAGAGCGAGGAGGACTGCGACGTTCCGGAGGCGCTGCGCCGCGTCGGCCGCTCATCGGTCTTCACCATCCACACGCCGGTCCCGGCCGGCAACGAGACGTTCGAGCGCGGGCTCGTCGCCAGGAAGCTGGCGCCGTTCCTGGAGACCACCAAGCTGCCGGCGGAGACACTGCTCGAGCTGGGTCGCAGCCACACCGACGATCCCAACGCGCCGTTCGACATGACCGCCTTCGTGCTGCGCCATGCGGCCGACGCCAACGCGGTGAGCGAGCTCCACGGTCGCACCGCGACGCAGACGTGGCAGGACATCGCCGGCCATCCGATCAAGGCAATCACCAACGGCGTCCATGTGCCGACCTGGCTGGGTCGCCCGATCCGCGGGCTCTACGAGCGCACCATCGGCGAGCCGATCGGGGCCGATGCGCCGACGCCGGCGCATTTCGCGCGCCTCGGCACGCTCAACGACCGCGAGCTCTGGACCACCCACCAGCAGCAGAAGAAGGAGCTCATCTCGTTCATGGAGGGCCGCCTGGCGCGCCAGTTCGCCCGGCACGGCGAGTCACCCGACATGCTGCGCGAGCTGCATCGGGCCTTCGACCCGAATGCCCTCACCATCGGCTTCGCGCGTCGCTTCGCGACCTACAAGCGCGCCGCGCTGCTCTTCCGGGACGAGGAGCGGCTGGCGCGCATCCTCTCGGACGCCGATCGGCCGGTGCAGGTCGTCCTCGCGGGCAAAGCCCATCCTGCTGACCGTCCCGGCCAGCAGGTGATCCAGCACATCTTCGCGCTGTCGCGGTCGCCCGCGCTCCAGGGCCGGGTCTTCATGCTGGAGGACTACGACATGCGCGTGGCCCGCTTCCTGGTCGGGGGCGTGGACGTCTGGCTCAACAATCCCCGCCGACCGATGGAGGCCAGCGGCACCTCCGGCATGAAGGCCGCGGTCAACGGGATCCCGTCGCTCTCGATCCTGGATGGCTGGTGGGACGAGGGCTTCAACGGGCACAACGGCTGGGCGATCGGTGGGCGCGAGGCGATCGGCGATGACGAGGCCCAGGACCGTGCCGACGCCGACGAGCTGTATCGGCTGCTCGAGGAGACGATCGTGCCGCTCTTCTACGACACCGGCGAGAACGGCGTGCCGGCCGGCTGGGTCGACGTCATGCGCGCCTCGATCGACGCTGCGATCTGGCCCTTCAGCACCGCGCGAATGGTGATGGAGTACGTCGACGAGCTCTACCGGCCCGCCGTCCGCGCCGTGGAGCCGGCCCCGGTCTGACCGGTCCGAGGCGCCGGACTCGACGCGCCGCGACACGGCCCGAATCGTCCGAATTCATGCACGGCGCGCGTTACGCCGGAACCGGTCGCCTCCGCGCCCCAGAAGCGGCTCCGAATCCGTTGAATTCGCATCCGGCATGAATCCGGACGCTTCGCGCACAAATTGAGCGGCGCAATGCGCGCATGACATGAAGTCGGACCGCTCGGAGCGTCCGCAGCGCCCACAAAGCGCGCCCATCCGCCCAGGGAGGCCCTACGGCAGGTAGTTGCGCGGGTTCTCCCATACGCCGTGGTCGTTGACGGCGAAGTGCAGGTGGCAGCCGGTCGAAAAGCCGGTGCTCGCCTCGTAACCGACGACCTGCCCGCTGAGCACCGCCTGGCCCGGATAGACGACGACCTGCGGCGAGATGTGCCAGTACCAGGTCTGGACGCCGTCGCCATGGTCGATCACCACCCCGTAGCCCGAGTCGAACGGCGAGAGTGGCTGGCCTGAGGCGACCACCACGCCGACCTTGGCGGCGAGCACGGGTGTCCCGCAGCCACCGGCCATGTCGAGCCCTGCATGGAAATGCGAGTAGTAGGTTCCGCCATACGTGTAGGGCGGCTCGAGACCGAAGCTCGTCGGGCCCCACTCCTGGGTGATCCGCGTGGCCGCCTCGGGCCACCGGAACCCGGACGCCGAGGTGGCCTGCGACTTCTGCTGCTGGAGCTGCTCCTGCGCGCGGCGCTCCGCCTCGCGCTGCCGCGCCTCCTCGATCTGGCGCTGGCGCTCCGCTTCCTGGGCGATCAGCTGCTGGACCAGCTGCTCCTGTGCCTGTGCCGCGCGGGCGTTCGCCTCGTACGCCGCCTGGACGTCCGCCTTGGCACCCAGCGTGGCGTTCAACGCCGCTTCCTGCTCGGCGCGCTTCTGATCGGCGGCCGCCTTCAGCTCGGCGAGGCGCGCCTCCATCTCCGTCAGGTCGGCCTGCCGCGACTCCAGGTTCGCCTGCTCGACCTGCGCCGCGCGACGCGCCGTGCGCAGCTCCTGGCGCCCCTCGGCAAGGGAATGCCGCTTGATGCGCAGCTCGTCCTGGATGGCGCGGATGGCATCGGCCAGCTGCTCGTCCTGCTCCGAGATCGTCATGAGGTAGCCGACCTGTGCCGATGCCTCGTCGAAGGAGTCGGCGGAGAGGATGATTTCGAGGAGCGAGGTCTGGCTCTGCTCGTACGCCGAGCGGACATGGTCCTGGAGCAGCGCCTGCCGTTCGGCCAGCTCGCCGTTCTGCAGCTCGATATCGGCAGCGACCGCCGTCAGCTGCGCGTCGAGCGCGTCGATATCCGCGTGCAGCTGGGCCAGGCGGTCGACGATGACCGCGATCTGGTCGCGTACCTGGACCAGCAGCCCGGCAACGTGGTCGTACTCAGCGGTGACATCGGCCAGTTCGGCAGTGGCGACGTCCAGCGCCGCATCGAGCTCGTGCGCCGCGCTCTCGAGGTCGGCAAGCTGCTGCTTCTGGGCAGCCAGCGTCGACTGGAGCTCAGCCTGGCGTGCCTTGGCTTCAGTGATCGGATCGGCGGCAAGGACCGGGCCGCGATCGGTGGTGGTGACGATGCTCGTCCCGGCCGTCAGCAGGGCAATCAGCGTGACGGCGAGGAGGGAGCGTCGCCTCATCCGGCGATGTTCCGTCCGATATGCACGTGTGGAGCCTCGGTACGAGCGCACCAGGAGATGCTATTGGCACCATTCCCGGCGACGAAGGCGACGAGAGTACTACAGGGGTATGGGCCGGATGCAAGTTGTGCGGATGGACCGATGGGCCCATCGGCGCCACCGGATCACCGCGGGGGCGGGCCCTTGGAGCGGCGTCCGAGCGCGATGCCGGCGATCGCGGCCCCGGCCATGAGCGCCCAGGTGCGCGGCTTCAGCGGCCGCCCCGCAACCGGCACCGCGACGCCCGACGGAACCATCGCGGGCTGCGCCATCCCGCCCGCCCGCGCCGCTGCCGTCGCAGCCGCCTCCCGCGCCTGGACCTCGTCGTCGATCGCGCTGGCCCGCGCCACCTCCGCGCCGAGCAGCACGACGACGCTCGCGAAGTAGAGGAAGGCGAGCAGGGTGATCGCGGTCGAGATCGGTCCGAAGGCGGATTCGTAGTTGGCGATGTTCGTTGCGTAGTACGTGAACCCGAAGCGCAGGATCGTCCACAGGATCGTGGCCACCAGGGCGCCCGGCCAGATCTCGGCGAACGAGACGCGGCGGTTGGGCACGACGCGGTAGATGACGAGGAAGGCGACGAAGATGAGGATCAGCGGAACGACGAGCCCGACGGCCGCCAGCGCCCACCCGCCGCCCGGGATGCGGTCGAGCAATTCGCCGGTCTGCTGCTGCAGGATCCCGGTGACGACGCCGATCGCGATCGAGCCGACGACCAGCAGGCCGGTGACGGTCAGCAGGAGCAGGCCGATGAGCTTGTCCTGGAAGAAGCCGCGCTTCGGGGCATTCGCGAACGCCGCCGACACCCCATTCGAGAGGGCCGAGAAGACCCCGAGCGCGCTCCACAGCAGGAGCACGAAGCCAATGATCGTGATGCCGCCGCGGGAGCTGATGACCGCGTCGATCACGCCGCCAATGGCATCCGCGTCGAGTGGCGTGCCGGCCTCGACCTGGTCGATGACGAACTGGCGCGCCTGCCCCTGGTCCAGGACGAAGCTGAGCACGACGACGCCGAGCACCAGGAGCTGGAACATCGAGATCACCGAGAAGTACGCCATGCTGCCGGCGTTCTGGAGCGCCTGGTGATCCAGGAAGCCCAGGAGCGCCGAGCGCATGATCCGCGTCCAGCGATGCCGCTTCAGCCAGTCGTCCATCGCGGCCAGGCGCGCCTTGATCTGGTCCATCGGTCCTGCGCGAGCTTCGCAAGCGCCATGCCGCGCCAGTTACCCTGTGTCGATGGCGCGCGGCGAATCGGTGACGCTCGACCTCGATGGTGGCGAGGTCACGATCTCGAATCCCTCGAAGCTCTACTTCGAGCAGGCGCAGATCACGAAGCTCGACCTGGTGAACTACTACCTCGCCGTGGCCGATGGCGCCCTGCGCGGCGTCCGCGACCGACCCATGGCGCTGAAGCGCTTCGTGGACGGGGCGGCGGGCACCCCCTTCTTCCAGAAGCGCGCCCCGAAGAACGTCCCACCGTTCGTGTCGACCGTCGAGCTGTCGTTTCCGTCGGGCCGCACCGCCGACGAGGTCGTCGTCTCGAACGAGGCCGCGCTGGCCTGGGTCGTGAATCTCGGCTGCATCGACCTCAATCCGCATCCGGTCCGCGCCGCGGACCTCGCCCATCCCGATGAGCTCCGCGTCGACCTCGACCCGGGTCCGGGCGTGGGCTGGGATGACGTGCGACGCGTGGCGCTCGTTGTGCGCGAGGTGCTCGCCGACCACGGCATGACCGGCTGGCCGAAGACGTCCGGATCGCGTGGCATCCATGTCTACGTGCGCGTCCAGCCGCGCTGGGAGTTCGGTGCGGTGCGTCGCTGCGCCCTGGCGATCGCGCGGGAGGTCGAGCGTCGCGCGCCCGAGATCGCCACGAGCCGATGGTGGAAGGAGGAGCGGCACGGCGTCTTCCTGGACTACAACCAGAACGCGAAAGACCGCACCGTGGCGTCCGTCTATTCGGTCCGCCCGGTGCCGACGGCGCAGGTTTCCGCCCCGCTCACCTGGGACGAGGTGCCATCGGCAGAGCTGGGCGACTTCACCGTCTTCACCGTTCCGAAGCGCTACGCGGAGCTCGGCGACGTCGGCGCCGGCATCGACGACGAGGCGTTCTCGCTGGAGCCGCTGCTGGAGCTCGTCGCGCGCCAGGAGGCGGAGGGGCAGGGCGACGCGCCTTGGCCGCCGAACTACGTCAAGCAGCCGGGTGAGCCGCCGCGGGTTCAGCCATCCAAGGCTCGCCGCGTCGCGGATCCGCCGGATCGCGCCGATCTGACGCCCGCCGATCCCTCTGCGCCGCGTGGCCGAGCCGGGTCGGTGCCGCGGGCGATGCCCTCGCCGCCCGCGCGGCGCGCGGACGGCACCGTGTCACCCACCGGCCGCCGCCGCTCCACCCAGCCGCTCACCGTCGTCGCCCAGGCCGCCGACAAGGCCGATGCGCTGGCCGGCCTCGACCGCTGGCGCGCTCGGCACCCCGAAGCCGCCGCGCACGTGGCGGAGGAGGACGTGCTGGTCGACGGGATGCGCGGCACCTCGTCGCTGTGGTGGCGCGTGCGCGTCAACCTGCGGAACGTGCCGGCCGATCTGCGCCCGCCCGACGAGCCGCCGGACCCCGACTACGACCCCTGGGCCGACTACCGCTGATCCCGCTGCGGCGGCTTCGGTTCGACCTTGCCGCCCGAGTCAGCCGCGGGCCAGGCGGGCCTCGAGACGGTCCCGCACGGCAGGCCACTCGTCGCGCAGGATCGAGTAGTAGACGCTGTCGCGGATGAAGCCATCCGGCAGGCGCATGTGCCGGCGCAGCACGCCCTCCCGCACCCCGCCCAGGCGTTCGATCGCGGCCTGGGAGCGCAGGTTCCGGGCATCGGTCTTCAGTCCGACCCGGCCAGCGCCGAGATCGTCGAATGCGTAGCGCAGCTGGAGCAGCTTCGCTTCGGAGTTGATGGCAGTCCGCCAG
>DAINOY010000097.1:0-6395 GCA_036743735.1 Chloroflexota bacterium | reverse complement strand
GCCTGCCGGTCGCCGCCGTGCAGTTCCACCCCGAGTCGATCATGACGCTGGGCGGCAACGCCGGCATGCGCATGATCGAGAACGTCGTCGCCCACCTGCCGCGCAAGGCGAAGGAAAAGGCGCCCAAGCTGGCCCCACCGGCGCCGGCCTACCAGCCGCCGCAATCGGTCGAGGTGATCAAGCCAAAGCGCAAGCCGCGCAGCGAGCCCGGATCGGACGAGGCCTGACGCCCGCCGCTGCCGGAGCGTAGAGAAAGGGAGCGAGACAGAGGTCATGGAAGCGCCGGTGGCGATTCAGCGCAACGGGGACCGCGGCAAGGCGGTCGACGCCGCGATCCTGCAGATCGAGAAGCAGTTCGGCCGGGGCGCGATCATGCGTCTCGGGGATCGGGCCGCCATGCCGGTCGACGTCATCTCGACCGGCTCGGTCTCGCTCGACCTGGCGCTCGGCGTGGGCGGCGTCCCGCGCGGCCGGATCACCGAGATCTACGGCCCCGAGTCGAGCGGCAAGACGACGCTCTGCTACCACGTGGCGGCGAACGCGCAGCGCATGGGCGGCATCGTCGCCTTCATCGACGCCGAGCACGCGCTCGACCCCGGCTACGCGCGGAATGTCGGCGTCGACGTGGACGAGCTGCTCGTCAGCCAGCCCGACACGGGCGAGCAGGCGCTCGAGATCGCCGAGACGCTCATCCGCTCCAGCGGTGTCGACGTCGTGATCATCGACTCGGTCGCCGCGCTCGTGCCGCGCGCCGAGATCGAGGGCGAGATGGGGGACAGCTTCGTTGGCCTCCAGGCTCGCCTCATGAGCCAGGCGCTGCGCAAGCTGACCGGTGCCATCAACCGCAGCAACACCGCGCTCATCTTCACGAACCAGCTGCGCGAGAAGATCGGTGTCATGTTCGGCAGCCCCGAGACCACGACCGGCGGCAAGGCGCTGAAGTTCTACGCCAGCGTGCGGATGGACATTCGCCGCATCGAGACGCTGAAGACCGGCACCGACGCGGTCGGCAGCCGGACCCGCGTCAAGGTCGTGAAGAACAAGGTGGCGAGCCCGTTCCGCACGGCCGAGTTCGACATCATGTACAACGAGGGCATCAGCCGTGAGGGCGGGATCCTCGACGTGGGCATCGCGGCCGGCGTCCTGTCGAAGACCGGCGCCTGGTTCAACTATGGCGAGACGCGCCTGGGACAGGGGCGCGAGAACTCGCGCGAGTTCCTCAAGCAGAACCCCGAGATCGCCAACAGGATCGAGGATGAGATCCGCGGCAAGGTGGCGTCGATCGAGGTTGGCGTCAACGGCATCACCGAGGCGGAGTGAGCGGAGGCCCCGCGTGGGGCGGCACGCTGCCGACCGAGAGCCGGCTGCCCCGGGACCCGAGGCGGCGATGGAGATCGCCGCCCGCTTCCTCGCGACTCGACCCCGCACGCGCTGGGAGATCGAGCGCCGCCTGCGTCGCGCTGGCGCGAGCGACGAGGTGATCGCCGGGACGCTCGAGCGCCTCGCCCGCCTGGGCTACGTCGACGACGCCGCCTTCGTCCGGTACTGGCAGGAGCAGCGCGATCGGCACGCTCCGCGAGGGCGTCGCCTCATCGAGGCTGAGCTGCGCCAGCGTGGCATCGGGCGCGACACCCTCCAGGCGATCGACGAGGACCCCGAGCCGCGCGCCAGTGATGACCTCCTGCCTGAGACCGAGGCCGAGCGGGCACGGATTGCCCTCGAGCGCCACCTCCGCGGACGGCCGCTGCCGGCGGAGCGCGGCGCGCTGCAACGCCTCGGCGCGTTCCTCATCCGGCGCGGCTTCGACCCCGAGACCGTGCGCGGCACACTGCGCGACGCCGGCGCCAACGAGCTGACCGAGAGCTGAGGAGGAGCCACGTGGCCACGACCACCGCCCGAACGCCTGAGGAGTATCTCGACTCGCTCCCGGAGGACCGCCGCGCCGCGGTGGCCGCCGTGCGCCGGGTGGTCCTGGAGAACCTGCCGGACGGATTCGAGGAAGGGATGCAATACGGGATGATCGGCTACTACATCCCGCTCGAGCGCTTCCCAGACACGTACAACGGGCAGCCGCTGGGCCTCGCGGCCCTCGCCAACCAGAAGCAGCACATGGCCCTCTACCTGAACAACGTCTACGGTGACCGCACCACCGAGTCGCGGTTCCGTGAACGGTGGGCGGCGACCGGCAAGAAGCTCGACATGGGCAAGTCCTGTGTCCGATTCCGGCGGCTCGAGGATCTGCCCCTCGACGTGATCGGGCGCACGATCGCCGAGGAGTCCGTCGAGGGCTACCTCGAGCGCTACGCTGCGGCGCGCGGCTCCTCGCGGGCGACGCGGGGCTGACCCGAGGCATGCGCTTCGCCCTGATGACCGAGCCCCAGCAGGGGCTCAGCTACGAGGAGCTGCTCGCCATCGCGCGGACCGCGGAGGATGCCGGGATCGAGAGCTTCTTCCGCTCCGATCACTACGCCAGCTTCCCGGGGGCCACCGGCCTGCCGACGACCGATGCGTGGGCGACGCTTGCCGGCCTCGCGCGCGAGACGACGCGCATCACCATCGGCGCGCTCGTGTCGCCGGTGATGCTGCGCCTGCCCGGTCACCTCGCCAAGCTCGTGGCCACCGTCGACGAGATGAGCGGCGGCCGCGTCGAGCTGGGCATGGGTGCCGGCTGGCATCGGGAGGAGCACGCCGCCCACGGCATCCCCTTTCCGTCGCTCGCGCTGCGCTACGAGCATCTCGAGGAGGCGCTTGCGGTCGTCCACGGCCTGTGGACCGAGCCCGACGGTTGGTCCTTCGACGGTCGCCACTATCAGGTGCGCGACGCGCGGTTCGTCCCCAGGCCGTCGCATGGCTCCCGACGCCACCCGCCCATCCTGCTCGGCGGGGCGGGCGGGCCGAAGATGGCCCGCCTGGTGGCGACCTACGCCGACGAGATCAACGTCGTCTCGGCCACGCCGGCCAGGGCGCGGCGAGCCTACGCGCGCGTCCGCGCGGCCTGCGCAGCGCTTGGACGCGATCCGGATGAGCTGACCTACTCCGCCATGACGGGGGTGCTCGTCGCGGAGACCGAGGCCGAGCTGCGCGAACGGGTCGCCGCCCAGATCGCCTTCACCGGCGCGACCGAGGAGGCGAGCGCGGACGAGTGGCTCGCAGAGCGCCGTGGCCGCTGGATCATGGGCACGCCCGAGCAGGCCTGGGAGCGCATCGCGGAGCTCGAGGCGGCAGGGGTGCAGCGGATCATGCTCCAGGACTTCCTGCCCCGCGACCTGGACCACGTGCGCACCATGGGCCGGCTCATCGCCTGAGCGGGCTCGAGCGCGCGCTGCACCGCCTCGCGGCGCGGCAGCCGCTCGGCTCCGCGCCCGCGGACCCGCTCCACGGACCCCGCCACGATCTGCGCTACACTCGCCGGAACGCGTTGGTCCGCTCGCCATCGGGCGGTCGGGCCGGGTTGAAAGATCACGAATCGTCTCGCGCTCGCAGCATGCGGAGCGCGCGTACCGCCCAGGAACGGGCTCCAACGGTGGGAGGAGCCGATGCCGGACATCTTCGTCATCGCCATCGTGGCGGTGTTCGCCGCCATCATCGGCGGCATCGCGGGATACCTCGCGCGCCGTGTGCTGGCCGCCGGTGCCGTGAAGCATGCCGAGGGCTATGCCGAGCGGATCGTGGCCGAGGCGCGCGCCAAGCAGAAGGAGCTCGTCCTCGAGGGGAAGGACGAGGCGCTCAAGCTGCAGCGCGCGGCCGAGGAGGAGGCGCGCGAGAAGCGCGCCGACGTGAGCCGCCAGGAGCGCCGCCTGCACGACCGGGAGGAGGCGCTCGATCGCAAGATCGAGGCGCTCGAGCGGCGTGAGCTCGGCGTCGAGGAGCAGCGCGGACAGCTCGACAGCCTGCGTGCCGAGGTCGAGGCAACCCACCGCCGCCAGCTCGACGAGCTCGAACGGATCAGCAGCCTGTCGGTCGCCGAGGCGCGCCAGTCGCTGATCCAGCAGATCGTCGACGAGGCGCGTGCCGAGGCCGCGCACCGGGTGCGCGAGATCGAACGGCACGCGCAGGACGAGGGCGAGGAGCGCGCTCGGCGGGTCCTCACCACCGTCATGCAACGCATCGCCGCCGACCACACCAGCGAGGCGACCGTCACCGTCGTCAACCTGCCCAGCGAGGAGATGAAGGGTCGGATCATCGGTCGTGAGGGTCGGAACATTCGCGCGCTCGAGCAGGCGACCGGGGTCGATCTGATCATCGACGACACCCCCGAGGCGGTCGTCCTGTCGGGCTTCGATCCCGTGCGGCGTGAGGTCGCGCGGATGGCGCTCACCAAGCTCATCAGCGACGGCCGTATCCACCCCGGACGGATCGAGGAGACGGTGGCCAAGAGCCGCCAGGAGATCGAGGTCGTCATGCGCCAGGCCGGCGAGCAGGCGGCCTACGACGCGGGGGTGCCCGGCCTGCACCCGGAGCTGATCAAGCTTCTCGGCCGGCTGAAGTACCGCACCAGCTACGGCCAGAACGTACTGAACCACTGCATCGAGACCGCCCGCCTCTCCGGGCTGTTGGCGGCGGAGATCGGCGCGAACGTCGGCGAGTCGAAGAAGGGCGGCCTGCTGCACGACATCGGCAAGGCCGTCGACCACGAGGTCGAAGGGCCGCACGCCCAGATCGGCGCCGACATCGCGAAGCGCTACGGCATCAACCCGGTCGTCTGCAACTGCATCGCGGCGCACCACCAGGAGGTCGAGCAGGAGTCGGTCGAGGCAACGGTGGTCCAGATTGCCGACGCCATCAGCGCCTCGCGGCCCGGGGCCCGCGGCGAGAGCCTCGACAACTACGTCAAGCGCCTCGACGACCTCCAGCAGATCGCCCTCACCTTTCCCGGCGTCGAGCGCTGCTACGCGATCCAGGCGGGGCGCGAGATCCGCATCCTCGTGCGGCCCGAGGACATCGACGACCTCGCCAGCAGCCGCCTGGCGCGCGACGTGGTGAAGAAGATCGAGGAGCAGCTCCAGTACCCGGGCCAGATCAAGGTCACGGTGATCCGCGAGACGCGCGCCGTCGACTACGCGCGGTGACCGATCCCGGGCGACGCGAGGATCGCCTGCGCATCGGGATGATCGGCGACATCATCGGCAAGCCCGGGCGCGTCGCGATCCGCCATGCGCTGCCGGACCTCCGGAACGAGCTCGACCTCGACCTCGTCATCGCCAACGGCGAGAACGTCGCAGCCGGGATGGGCCTCACGCCGTCGCTCGCGGACGAGCTGCTGGCCAGCGGCATCGACGTCATCACCAGCGGCAACCACATCTGGGACAAGCGCGAAATCTATCCGCATCTCGACACCGATGTCCCGATCCTGCGTCCGATCAACTACCCGGCCGATGCGCCCGGCCGCGGCTGGCTCATCCACCACCTGCCCGATGGTGACCAGGTCGCGGTCATCAATGCCATGGGCCGTGTCTTCATGAACCAGCTCGACTCGCCGTTCAGCGCCCTCGACGACCTGCTCGACGGCGCCGCCGAGCCGCTCCCGCCGGTTCGCCTGCTCGACTTCCACTGCGAGATCACCTCGGAGAAGAACGCCATGGGCTGGTATCTCGATGGGCGCGTCACCGCGGTCGTCGGCACCCACACCCATGTCCCGACCGCCGATGCGCGCCTGCTGCCGAAGGGCACCGCCTACATCAGCGACATCGGGATGACCGGCCCGCGCGACTCGATTATCGGTTTCGACATCGAAACCGTCCTGCCGCGCTTCCTGCGTCACCTGCCGACGCGATTCCAGGTCGGCTCGGGGCCGGTCTCGCTCAACGCGGTGGTGATCGATGCCGATCGCGCCACCGGGCGCGCGCATGGCATCGAACAGGTCCAGCGCCTCGTCGAGGTCGGCTGAGCCGATGGCGCCGCCCGCGGCGCCGCTCCTCGCCATCGTCGGGCCGACGGCCTCGGGCAAGTCCGAGCTGGCGCTCGCGCTGGCCGAGCAGCTTCCGATCGAGATCCTGGTGGCCGACTCGCGCCAGGTCTACCGCGGCATGGACCTCGGCACTGCCAAGCCGACGCTCGCCGAGCGCGCGCGGGTACCGCATCACCTCATCGACCTTGCCGATCCGAGCGAGCGCTTCTCCGCCGCCGAGTGGGTCGCCGCGGCACGCACACTGCTCCCGGCGATCGCGGCCCGCGGCCGCCTGCCGGTCGTGGTGGGTGGCACCGGGCTCTACGTCACGAGCCTCGTCGACGGCCACGAGTATGCGACCCAGGCCCACTCGCCGGCGGTGCGCGAGCGGCTCGTCACCGAGCTCGAGCGGAGCGGTCTGCCTGCACTGGCCGCTCGGCTGGCGCGCCTCGCCCCGGAGGTCGCGGCGCGCGTCGACCTCCGCAACCCGCGGCGCGTCGTGCGCGCG
>DAINOY010000096.1:0-6423 GCA_036743735.1 Chloroflexota bacterium | reverse complement strand
CGAGCGCTCGTCGATCGCCATGTTCAGCGTCGTCTCGTACTCGATCGCCGCCTCGCGCAGGTCGCAATGCCCGATCGCCTCGCAGGTGCACTGCAGGCACCGACTGGCTTCGGCCATGGCCTGGTCGCCGGTGTAGCCGAACTCGTACTCGTTGAAGTTCGTGCGACGCTCGTCCGCCTCGAGCTTGCCCATGATCGCTCGCGGCTCCTTCACGTCATCGGTGAAGGGCACGATCGTCAGGAAGCTCGGCTGCGGCTCCGACACGATGCGGCGCACCTGCGGATCGTCGAGGTCCTGGCCACGCAGCCAGTAGTCGATCGCGTAGCTGGCGCGGCGTCCCTCGCCGATCGCCTCGACCACCGTCGCGGCGCCGGTGCGGACGTCGCCGGAGGCGAAGACCTTCGGCAGCCCGGTGCGGAAGATGTCCTCCTCGCTGACGAGCGTTCCGCGGCGACTCACCTCGAGCTGGCTGCGAATCTCGTCGGGCTCCGACTCGATCCAGGCCAGGTCGGGCCCCTGGCCGATGGCGCCCAGCACGACGTCGCATTCGACGACGAACTCGGTGCCGGGCATCGGCTCCGGCCGACGGCGGCCCTTCTCGTCGGGCTCGCCGAGCTTCATGCGCTGGAACTCGACGCCGGTGACCTTGTTGTGCTCATCGGTCAGGATTCGCGTCGGCGCAGCCTGGAAGATGACCCGCGCGCCCTCCTCGATCGCCTCGTGGACCTCGTCCTGGGCCGGCATGTCCTTGAGGTCGCGCCGGTAGACGAGGTTCACCTCGGCGGCGCCCTGCCGAACGCTGGTGCGCGTGCAGTCGATCGCCGTGAAGCCGCCGCCGATGACGACGACCCGCGAGCCTTCGAGTCGCGGAATCGGGATGCCGCGTGTGCTGTTGTACAGGTTCTCGAGCGCGTTGATCATCCCGTCGGCGTCCTCGCCGGGGATGCCGAGCTCGTTGCTCTTGTAGCAGCCGATGCCCACGTACACCGCGTCATAGCCCTGCTCGAGCAGGTCGGCGATGTGGAAGTCGCGGCCGAGGCGCATGTTCGGCTTCAGCTGGGCCCCGAGCTCCCAGACGTGGTTCAGCTCGCGGTCCATCCAGCCCTTCGGCAGGCGGTACTGCGGGATCCCGTAGCGGAGCATGCCGCCCTGCTCCGGCTCCGCCTCGTAGACGTCGCACTGGTGGCCGCGCAGGGAGAGGTAGTACGCCGCGCTCATGCCGGCCGGCCCTGCCCCGATGATCGCCACGCGGCGGCCGGTGGCGGGCTCCTTGGGCCATGGGATCGGCGCGGGGGCGTCGACCTCGAGCACGCGGTCGGCGCAGTAGCGATGCGAGTCGCGGATCGCGATCGGAGTGTCGACCTCCTCGCGGCGGCAGTGCGTCTCGCAGGGCGCCGGGCAGACGCGGCCCAAGATCGCCGGGAACGGCAGGGAGCGCTTGAGGATGCGCGTCGCCTCTTCCCAGTTCCCGAGCGTGTTCTGCTTCAGGTAGCCGGGGATGTCGACGCGGGTCGGGCACTTGAACTGGCACGGCGGCAGGCAGTACGCGTCGTGGTCGCTGAAGATGAGCTCGAGGACCATGCGCCGGTTCTCGATGACGCGATCCGAATGGGTGGTGATGACCATCCCCTCGGTGATCGCGGTGCCGCAGCTGATTGGCGTGCCCTCGACCCCCTCCACCTCCACGGCGCAGATGCGGCACGCGCCGTAGGGGGCCAGCTTCGGCTCGTAGCAGAGCGTCGGGATCTCGATTCCCAGGACGCGACAGGCCTGGAGGATCGTCTGGCCCTCCTCTGCCTCGACCTGCTGGCCGTTGATCGTGACGCTGATCTTCCGCGTCCCGGGCACCATGGGCCAGAGAGGCGTGTAATCGACGATCTCGCCCTTGCCGTTCGATGCGGCGCCGTTGCCGGTGCCATTGCCGTTCGTGCTTCCGAAGGTCATGCCGGTCCTATCGTATCGGGTTGCGGGTCGAGGCCGGGCAACGGCCCGGCCAGGGGCTGGAGCTTGCGGTCGAGCTGGCAGGCGCCGGCGAGGCAGACGCCGCGCTCGGCGTGGCTGCGGTACTCGTCGGGGAAGAGCTCGAGCGTGGTGAGCATCGGCCGCGAGGCGATCGCCTCGAGATGGCAGAGCGCGGTGTCGGCCACCTTGCGTGACAGCTCGCGCAGCAGGACGAAGTCGTTCGGGCGCGGCGTCGCGGCGAGGATCCGGTCGAGCGCCTCCACCATGCGCCGTGTCCCGATGCGGCACGGCACCGCCTTGCCGCACGCTTCGCGGGCGCTGAAGTCCATGAGGAAGCGCGCCGTGTCGACCATACAGTCGTCGGCGTTCGTGACGAGCAGCGACCCCGAACCGACGAGGGCCCCGGCCGCCTCGAGTGGCTCGTAGTCGTAGCCGATCTCGAGGCCGCCCGCCTCGACGGCGCCGGCCCCCGGACCGCCGGCGAAGATGGCCTTCGTGGTACCGATGCCGCCGCCGGCCAGCGTCAGGATCTCGAGCAGCGGCGTGCCGAACGCCACCTCGACGAGCCCCGGCTCGACGGCGCGACCGAGAACGGTCACGAGCTTCGTGCCCTTCGATGCTGTGGTGCCGACCGAGCCGAATGCCTCCGCCGAATGCTCGAGGATCCAGGAGGCGTGGGCCAGCGTCTCGCCGCTCTGCACCACGGTCGGGACACCGAACAGTCCGCGGGTTGAGGGATACGGTGGGCGGATGAGCGGCATTCCCCGGTCACCGGCCAGCGCGCTGATGAGGGCCGTCTCCTCCCCGGCAACGTACGCGCCCGATCCCTCCCAGACCGAGACGTTGACGCTGACGTCGGTGCCGAGCACGAGATAGCCGGCGAGGTGGGCCGCGGTGGCCTCCTCGACCGCGGTGCGCAGGCGCTGGATCGCGAGGGTCCAGTCGCGCCGAACGGCAATGATCCCCTCGCTGGCACCCGCCGCGAACGCGGCCAGCACGAGCCCCTCCACCACCTGATGCGGGTTGCCCTCGGCCAGCGCCCGGTCACCGAGTGCCGTCGGATCGGCGCCCATGAGATTGGCGACGACGATCTTGCGGTCCGCCGCCGTTTCGCGTGCGGCGCGCCACTTCGCGGCGGTCGCGTAGCCTGCCCCGCCCCGCCCCCGCAGCCCCGCCGCGTCGATCTCGGCGATCACCTCCAGGGGTGAGAGCCGCTCGATCGCTCGCTGCAGGCCGGTGTAGCCGCCGTGCTCGCGGTAGCTGGCCAGGGTCTCCGGATCGATCCGGCCGATGTCGGCCAGCAGCCGGGGCTCGCCACCCTCGATGAGGTGGATCTGAGGTGAGATGTTCGCTGTCACCATGACGCTCAGCTCGCCGTGCCGGCCGGCTGGCGAGCGGCACCGCGCGCGGCGCGGCGTTCGGTGACCAGGTGCCGCACGTGCTCCGCCGTCATCGGCCCGTAGACCAACGTATCGACGCGTACCGCCGGGGCGATGCTGCCGGCACCGACGTCGGCCGCGGTGGCGAGGGTGAAGCTGCCGTCATCGGTCGACTCACCGGCGCGGATCCCGAGCTCGTCCTCGAGCGCAGCGAGCAGCTCGCGGCCGCCGCTGAAGCGGCAGGCGGCGCAGTCGCAGACCGTGACGAGATGACCCTCCGCGGGAAGCAGCCGGAAGCCGCCGAGTCCCGCCGCGCCGAAGACCTGGGCCCAGTGGATCGTCATCCGATCGCTGATGAGCCGCAGCGCCCGCTCGGGCAGGTAGCCGAAGCGCGCCTCGACGGCCGTGAAGATCGCCACGAGCGCCTCGGGGCGGGCGCGGTAGCCGTCGACGACGCCGTTCACGAAGTCAGTGTCGATCGCCTCTTCCCAGCGGGCCGGATTCCGCATCGGCCGTGCCGGCAGCCCCGCGCGACGGTAGGCGTTCGGGTCACGCCGCTCGTCGTAGATCTCTGGCATGCCGTAACGGATCCGGTTGCCCTGGGTGTCGAAGCCGCTCATGTCGATTGCCTCGACCGGGCAGACCATGGCGCACTGGAAGCAGACCTCGCACTTGTGCTCGCCGAACGGGTCGTAGATCAGGTCGAGCCGTCCACGCCATCGGTCGGCGATCTCCGGGCGCACCTCGGGGTACTGGCGGGTGACCTTGGGCGCGAAGAAGTTGCGCAGGGTCTGCGCCATGCCCGTGAAGATGCCTGAGCCGGGGATTGCCACCTGCGCCCTCCTACGCCGCTACAGATTGAAGACGACGACGACGATCGCGGTCACGAACAGGTTGACGAGGGCCAGCGGCAGCAGCACCTTCCAGGCCATGCCCATCAGCTGATCGACGCGGACGCGTGGCAGGGTCGCCCGCATCCAGACCGCGAGGAAGACGAAGAAGTACGTCTTCAGAAAGAACCAGAACGCGCCGTAGACGGTCCCGATGAATCCGTCGAGCTGCGCGGGGAACGGCCACGGCGCCAGCCAGCCACCGAAGAAGAGGCTGGTCATGATCGCGCTCATGATGAAGAGCGCGACGTACTCGGCGAAGAAGAAGAATCCGAAGCGCATCCCCGAGTACTCGGTGAACGGACCCGCCACGAGCTCGGAGTCGGCCTCGACCATGTCGAACGGGGTGCGGTTGATCTCCGCCCACCCGGCGATGAAGAAGATCGGGAAGCCGACCAGCTGCCAGAGCACGAGCCAGCCGTGCTCGTGCTGCCAGGCGATGACGTCGCCGAAGCTGAGGGACCCGACCAGGATCACGGCGCCCACCACGGAGAGGGTCAGCGGGATCTCGTAGCTCACCATCTGGGCCGCGCTGCGCAGCCCGCCGAGCAGCGAGTACTTGTTGTAGCTGGCCCAGCCGGCCACCAGCAGCCCCACGACCGACAACCCCAGGACCGCGAAGAAGTAGATGACGCCGATGCTGAACTCGGCGGCGATGGCACCGGGTGCGAAGGGGATGACGAGCATGCTCATCGCGGCGGCCATGAACACCATCCACGGAGCCATGGTGAAGGTCGCGTGATCGGCCTGGTCGGGGACCACGTCCTCCTTGGCGAGGACCTTGAAGCCGTGGATCGTGCTCTGGAAGATCCCGCGCGGGCCGATGCGGTTCGGTCCGAAGCGCAGGTTCATCTGCGCGATGATCTTCATCTCCATCTGGATGACGATGAACGCCGTCGGCACGGTGAGCAGCAGGAGGAGCGTTGTCGACAGGACGAAGCGCCCGATGCCGAGAACGAGATCCCAGTCCATCTACTTGTCGACCCCGCCCATGACCGGATCGAGACTCGCCATGATCGCCATCGTGTCGGCCAGCAGCTTCCCGGGCATGACGACGGGCATCGCCTGGAGGCTGATGAAGCTGGGATCGCGCATGCGGAACCGATACGGATTCGGCCCACCGTCGCTGATGGCGTAGACGCTGTAGAGACCCCGCGGAGACTCCACCGCGGCGTAGGCGCGCCCGGGCTTGGGACGGATGATGCCGGGCACCTGGGCCTGCACCGGGCCGTGGGGCATCTTCTCCATGATCTGGTCGATGAGCTGGATGCTCTGCTTGATCTCCTGCACGCGCTGGATGTAGCGAGCGTAGGAGTCGCCGCCCTCCTGGGTGATCACCTCGAACTCGAGCTCGTCATAGATCGAGTACGGGTGCGCCTTGCGAATGTCGAACGGCACGCCGGACGCGCGCAGGTTCGGCCCCGTGACGCCCAGGCTGATCGCCTGCTGGGCGGAGATGCGACCCATGCCCTTGGTGCGTGCGGTGAAGATCTCGTTGGTGGTGATGAGGTTCTCGTTCATCTCCACCGTGCGCATCGCGCGCGTCCGCCACTGGCCCAGGCGGCTCAGGAACTCGTCGTTGACATCCCAGTTCACGCCGCCGACGCGGAAGAAGTTGAAGAGCATGCGCTGGCCACTGATGGCCGAGAGCATGTCGACGATCTCGTCGCGGTTGATGAACGAGTAGAGGATCGGGGTCAGGCCACCCATGTCGAGCGCCAGGAAGCCCATCATCAGCCCGTGGCTGAAGACGCGGTTCAGCTCGACCACCAGCGCCCTGATGTACTCGGCGCGCCGCGGCGCCTTGATGTCGTACAGCTTCTCGAACGCGATCGCCGGCGCATGCTCGTTGTGCATGGCCGACATGTAGTCCATGGGGTCGACATAGGTCAGGACCGTGGTGTACGTCGCGTTCTCGCACAGCTTCTCGATGCCGCGGTGCAGGTAGCCGAGCACCACGTCGAGGTCGGTGACGACCTCGCCGCGGACCTTGACCAGCAGTCGCATGACGCCGTGCGTCGAGGGGTGCTGGGGACCCATGTTCAGCAGCATTTCGCCTTCGCCGACGGTGAAGAGGCGTCGCTCGCGTTCGGTCTGCGGCGGCCGATCGGGCAGGCCGACCTGCTCGAACCCGGCGTACTCGCCCCGCCCCTCGCCACGCGGAGCGCCGAGGCCGGCGGCCACGCGCAGTC
>DAINOY010000095.1:0-6470 GCA_036743735.1 Chloroflexota bacterium | reverse complement strand
GCGAGCTAGATCCAGCACCAGCCATCCGGTGGCTGCCCGGAGCTCGTCTCGTCGTCCGGCAGCGTGGCTGCGGGCGCATCGGGGCGGTCGCAGTCGGTGAAGAGCATCCGCGAACGCCACGCTCCCGGATCCAGGGGCAGGGCCACGAGCAGCGGTCCGAACCACGCGAGCGAGGCGACGATAGCCACGCTCAGCACACCGACCGCGATCCGCCCGGCGAGGCGACGCCAGGCCAGCAGCCCGATCCACGCCAGCGCGATGCACAGGAACGGAATCGTTGGCAGCAGGTACCAGAGGAAGACCTGGCTTCGGGATCCGGACAGCACCAGCCACGGCCCATAGGTCGCCAGGGCGCCGGTCAGCAGCACCGGTTCCGGCCGCCGCAGGAGCCGCTCGACGGATGAGCCGCCGGTCGCGAACCAGGTGCCGACGGCCGCGAACAGCGCGAGCGCACCGGGCCACCAGGTGGCCGGATTGCCGATTGCCAGGATCTCGCGGTAGGCGCCCTCGGCGTCGCTGAAGAAGTAGGCGACCGGTCGCTTGAGGAGCAGCCATGACCATGGCGGCGACTCATACGGATGATGGCCGGACAGGTTCGTGTGGAAGTCGAGCATCGCCCGCTGGTGGGTCCACCAGTTGTTCCAGAACGTGCCGGTCTGCCATGGAAGACCGATGACGTCGCCCGGCATCCGCCCGATGTAGCTGGCCAGGTAGACCGCCAGCGGCACGAAGCCGAGCAGCACGATCGAGCGTGTCAGCTCCGCGCGCAGGGCAGCCCGGACGGCTGACCACCACCCGCGCTCGTCGAGCCGCGCGGCGATCTCCCATGCCGCGACCAGCGCGACCACGGCCAGGGCGGCATAGGCGCCGGACCACTTCACCGCCGTCGCGGCGCCGAGGCTGGCTCCGGCCAGCAGCCGCCAGGGCCGGCCGAGCGTCAGCCGCTCGAGGAGGGTGACCGGCCGGGATGCCCGATCGCGGTCGCGATCGAGGACGATGAACAGGATCGCGGCGGTGTCGAGGAGGACGACGAAGACGTCGAGCATCGCGACCCGCGACTGGACGATCGCCAGGAAGTCGACCGCCATCAGCAGCCCCGCTGCCGCTGCGCCGAACCGGGCGGCAGCGGGGGACACGACCGAGCGCAGGAGGCGCCACGCCAGGAGGAGGACGATCCCGGCGGTCAGGATGCCGGCGATCGCGGCGGTGATGCGCCAGCCGAACTCGTCGTAGCCGAAGAGCTTGATCCCCGCGCCGATGATCCACTTCCCCAGCGGCGGATGGGTGCGCGCGGTCAGCTCGCTGACGCCGCACACCCCAGAGCTGCCTTCAACATAGAAACAGCCGTCGACGGCGTAGAAGATCTCGTCGAAGACGAGCCCCAGCGGTCGGGCGAGCGCAACGAGCCGGACGACCGCGGCCACGGCGAGCACCGCGGCGAGCAGGAGCCATTCCGGACGCCCCCAGCCGGCGCCTCGGTCATCGCCAGGGGCGTGCGGTTCGTCGATCCTCGTGCTCCTCGCTGGCGCCGGCGCCCATCCTGGGCCGGGCGGCCATGCTAGCGCGCGAGGGCGTCGTCAGTCGACGCGCCGCCCGTCGGTGGCCAGCAGGCCGTCGTCGCGTGCGATCTCCTCGCGGCAGCTCAGCGAGTCGTCGGTTCGCGGGCGCTGGCGCCAGACGAGGTAGCGATGGCTGTCAGTCACCTCCGCCAGGCGGCTGCGGCTGAAGTCGTCGTCCGGCTGGAGCCACGCGTCACCGGCCGGCAGCCCGTGCTCCGGGACGTACTGGAACCCGACCAGCCGGCCGCCGCACTCGGCCACCACGGTGAACGCGCTCTCCCATGACTCGCTGGCGCGAACGAGGTGCCAGCCAGGGAGGCGCTGCTCGAGCTGCGACATGAGCACGGCGCGCCCGGAGTTGCCACTGGTCGGAATGGGCGCGAGCAGCGCGAGGAGCGCCACGCCGGCAAGTGCCAGCGTGACGACCACGCGGCGGCCGAGAGTGCGGAGCGTGGGAGACATCGGCTCAGAAGCATATTGCAGGATCCGGACCGATGCTCTGCTAGACTCCGAGACCGGCTCAGCGCCGGTTGCACGCCACAGCCGATGGGGTGAGTTGACGTGAACTATGAGCTCTTCATGGCCGAGGCCATTGCAGAGGCCCGCCGGGGAGGAGAAGAGGGAGAGGCGCCGGTTGGTGCCGTTGCCGTCGTCGACGACGCGATGATCGCGCGTGATCACGACCGCACGCTGCTCGAGGGAGATCCCACGGCGCACGCCGTGCTGCTCACCATCCAGGCGAGCGCCCGCAAGCTCGAACCGAAGCGCCTGGCCGAGGCGACGATCTTCACGACGCGCGAGCCGTGCGCGATGTGCGTCGGGGCGCTGATCGAGGCGGGCGTGCGCGCGCTCGTCTTCGCGGTGCCGGATCCGGAACGTGGTGCGGCCGGCGGCGCCGTGCAGCTCGCGCGTGGAGCCGGGCTGCCGCACGAGATCTCGGTCGTGTCCGGGGTGCGCGAGGCGGAGGCGCAGCGCCTTGATTCCGAGGCCACATCGGTCTCCTGACCCCCGACGGACCCTTTGCTAGACTCTCCCGCGGAGAGGTGTCCGAGTGGTTTAAGGTGCCGCTCTCGAAAAGCGGTGTGCGATGAGCACCGAGGGTTCGAATCCCTCCCTCTCCGCCACCACCCCGCCGGACGACCCTCGGTCTCGCGCCGTCCACGGAGAGGTCGCCTAGAGGCCTATGGCGCCGCACTGGAAATGCGGTTCGGGGCAACCCGTCGGGGGTTCGAATCCCCCCCTCTCCGCCACCACCGTTCGCCCGATTGACCCGTCTGCCGCTGACCGATACCCTTCCATCGGTCGTGCTAGGCGGGGAACTAGCGGTGCCCTGCACCCGCAATCCGCTACAGCGGGGCTGAATCCCCGGCCGAGGTCCTCGCGATCCGCCTCCGGTGATCACATCTCGACGTTGAGCGTCGGGTCCCACGCAGCGAAGGTCCGCGAACCCCGTCAGGTCCGGAAGGAAGCAGCGGTAAGCGACCGCCTTCGGGTGCCGTGGGGCGACCTGGCGGGAGCCGGGATGTGAACGTCGCGTGGAACGTGATGATCGACGCCGGGTGCACGACCACCTCGCTCCCATTCGGTGTAGGGTAGGCAGCCCATGGAGTCGACCCGCCCTGTGCCCTCGGCCGCCGACGAGCCGCCGCGCGCCCTCTACCGCCGATGGCGCTCACAGCGCTTCGGCGAGCTGCTCGGGCAGGACCCCATCACCGCCACGCTGCGGAACGCCATCGCTGCCGATCGGCCGGCGCACGCCTATCTGTTCGTGGGCCCGCGGGGCACCGGCAAGACGTCGACGGCGCGGATCCTGGCGAAGGCGCTGAACTGCACGAATCGCGGCGAGGACGGGGAGCCGTGCGACGCGTGCCAGGCGTGCGTCTCGATCCGGGAGGGCCGTGCGCTCGACGTCATCGAGATCGACGCCGCGTCGCACGGGCTCGTTGAGGACGCGCGCGAGCTCGTCATGCGGGCGCTCACCGCCCCCACCGAGCTGCGACGGCGCGTGTACATCATCGACGAGGTCCACATGCTGAGCACGCACGCCTTCAACGCGCTGCTCAAGCTGGTCGAGGAGCCGCCCGATCACGTCGTCTTCATCCTCGCCACGACCGACACGCACAAGGTGCCGGCGACGATCATCAGCCGCACGCAGCGCTTCGACTTCCGCCGACTGCCCGATGCGCTGATCGTCGAGAAGCTGGGCCGAATCACGGCCGCCGAGGGCGCGGTCGCTGAGCCCGCCGCGCTCGGGCTCCTGGCGCGCCTCGCCGACGGCGGCATGCGCGACGCCGAGTCGCTCCTCGACCAGGCGCTCGCCTACGGCGGGGAGCAGCTCACCGAGGCCGCCGTGCGTGAGGCGGTCGGCCTCGCGGAGGACGAGGCCATCGATGCCCTCGTCGACGCCTACGAGTCGGCCGATGTCGGCGCAGCCCTGGGACGCATCGCCAGCCTCATCGATGCCGGCCGCGATGTGGCGCAGGTGGCCGCCCAGGCCGAGCGCGAGGCGCGCTCGCGCCTCCTCGCCTCGGCATCGGACCCGCTGCGCGCTGCTCGGCTGGCGACGATCCTGCGCACCGTGGCCGAGGCAGCCGGTGCCGGTGCGCGCGAGGGACGTGCGCGGCTGTCGCTCGAGCTCCTGGCCGTCGAGGTGGGCGCGACGCCGGCCAGCGCTGCGCCCGGCGTCGAGACGGCGCCAGCGTCGCGGGCCGCCGCACAGCCGCGACCCGCCGCACCGGTCCGACCCGCGGCCGCGGCCCGCGAGGAGAGCCCCGAACATCGCGCAGCTCCTCCGCCTGCACCGCCGACCGCAGCCGAGCCCGCATCGGAGCCGATGCCCGTGGCCGGGCCCGAGCGTGCCGCCGTTCCGGTGGGCAGCGCAGACCGGCCCACCGGCGAGCGCCCGTCGCTGGAGACGCTGCGCGCGCGCTGGGCGGAGATCGCCGAGCGCGCGACGCCGGTCATCAAGCCGCTGCTGAAGGAGTGCCGTCCGATCGCCGTCGATGGCGCGCGGCTGACCCTCGCATTTCCCGAGGGCCGCGAGTTCATGCGCTCACGCATCTCGTCGCGCTCGGCGGCGATCGAGGCGCTCGTCGGCCAGGTGATTGGCGGGACGTGGGCGATCGAGTGCGTCGCCAGCAACATCGAGCTGGAGCCCCTCAGCGTCGAAGCCGCGCTTGCTCCGGACGGCAACGATCCGGAGGCGCGAGCGCTCCTCGACAATGTGCTGAAGATCACCGGTGGTGAGCTCGTCGACGCGCCCGAGGTGCGCTGAGGTATCGGTCCTTCAACAGCTCCTGAGGAGAAAGGCAGCCGCGCGTGAACATCAACCAGATCGCCAAGATGGCGCAGCAGATGCAGAACCAGATGGCCCAGGCGCAGGACGAGCTGCGCGAGACGACGATCGATGCGACCGCCGGCGGAGGGGCGGTGAAGGTGACGATCACGGGTGCGCAGGAGATCCGCGCCATCGAGATCGATCCCGGCGCCGTCGATGCCGAGGAGGTCGAGATGCTCCAGGACCTCGTCATGGCGGCCGTCAACGATGCGATCGCGCGCTCGAAGCAGCTCGCCGAAGAGCGTATGGCCGGGATCGCTGGGGGGCTGGGCCTCCCCGGGATGGGGATGCCGGGCCTCCCCGGCCTGCGCTGAGGCGTGGCCGGCCTCATCGCGCCGGTCGCCCGGCTCATCGAGGAGTTCAGCCGCCTGCCTGGCGTCGGGACGAAGACGGCGCAGCGCCTGACCTACCACATGCTGCGCGCGCCGGCGTCTGAGGCGCGTGACCTGGCCGATGCGCTCGTCGCGATCAAGGAGCGCGTCGCCTACTGCAGCGTCTGCTCGAACATCACCGAGACCGGCGTCGATCCCTGCGAGATCTGCGCCGACGATCGGCGGGACGCGACCCGAATCTGCGTGGTCGAAGAGCCGCTCGACGTGCTGGCCATCGAACGCACCGGCGAGTTTCGCGGGCGCTACCACGTGCTCCATGGGGCGATCAGCCCCATCGACGGTATCGGGCCGGAGCAGATCCGCTCGCGCGAGCTCATCGAACGCGCGCGGGCCGGCGGGATCGAGGAGGTGATCCTCGCGACGAACCCGAACCTCGAGGGCGAAGCGACCGCGATGTACCTCGCCGAGCTGCTCGCTCCGCTCGTCGCGTCGGTGACCCGCATCGCGCGCGGCCTGCCGGTGGGCGGCGACCTCGAATACGCCGATGACGTCACGCTCATCAGGTCGCTCCAGGGTCGCCGTCGGATGGAGGCCGGCTGAGCACAAGCGGCTCGCTTGACAGTCCCGGGGGGCCCGCGTAGTATCGCTCCTCGCGCCGGTGTTTCGACCGGCTGGTGCATCGCGGACGGCGACCCGATCCAGGGCCTGCGCAGCGCGACACCGGGGTTCCACAACGGAGGCCTCGCAATCGAACGAAACCCGATCCGTCGGGGACGAGACCTTAACAGCTGAAGAGTGACAGGAATCCACACGAGTCAGCGGACCACGTCTGAACTTGATCGGTGATCGAACCTTCGGGTGAGACCACCGGTTTGTTTTGTTCGGAGAGTTTGATCCTGGCTCAGGACAAACGCTGGCGGGGTGCATGAGACATGCAAGTCGTACGGGGTTCCATCGGGCTTGCTCGTTGGAACCTAGTGGCGGACGGCTGAGTAACGCGTAGGTGATCTGCCCGGAAGTGGGGAATAACTGCCCGAAAGGGTGGCTAATACCGCATGTGGTCGACGATTCGGTTCGTCGTCCAAAGGAGTAATCCGCTTCCGGAGGAGCCTGCGTCCGATTAGCTAGTTGGTGGGGTAACGGCTCACCAAGGCGACGATCGGTAGCTGGTCTGAGAGGATGATCAGCCAGACTGGGACTGAGACACGGCCCAGACTCCTACGGGAGGCAGCAGTCGGGAAT
>DAINOY010000094.1:0-6485 GCA_036743735.1 Chloroflexota bacterium | reverse complement strand
GCTGGACTCCCTTGGCGGTACCTCTTCGCCTGCACCAATCCTGCTCTACAACACTGATAACCCGATCTTCGCCAGTGCCTGCCCGTCCGCGGGCATGAGCAAATGCCAGCAGAATCTCGACATGACCGCGCAGGTTGATCTCAAGCTCGCCGGGCTGCGGGGGGATGCTCCATGCCCGCCGGTGACCACGACCGGAGGCTGTCCGTTCGGCGGAATGCTTATCTGGTATGACGGCCGGGGAAGCCAGGCTGCGAGTGCCTCCGGCATCGTCGACATGGAGGGAGGAGGAACCCTCGACATCTCCGGCACGATCTACGCCCCGCGTACGCACGTGGACATCACCGGGAACGTGGACACGAACTGCAGTGCTACCTCGAAGCAGATCGCGGCGGTCCAGGTCATCGCCTGGACCTGGGACATCGGGGGAACAGGCGATCTCTGCATGCCCTACGACCCGTCGAAGCTCTACAAGCTGAGCCAGCAGGGCCTGGTCGAGTAGCACCCGCCTGAGTCAGTCGAGGGTCACTCGCACAAGGGCCTCGTAGCGCACGGCGACCCCCGGACCGCTTCGCATGAGCTGAATGGAATCAACCGGCAGCTCGCCAGGCGGCGCTTGATGGTTCGCCAGCCATTCCGCGAGCGACAACGCACGCGGCAGGCGCGCGAGTGTGATGTGCGCGCGAAAAGCTCCGTCCTCGACGCGGAGTGCGTCCCGAATAGAGCGGGCCAACTCGGCGAGGCGCCCTTCGTCGCCGACGCCGTACCAGACGACTCGCGCGTATTGCGGTCTGGGAAACGCCCCTAAGCCGCCCGTCGGCAGCGAGAACGCAGCATAACCGGCCACGGCCCCGCGCAGCGCTTTCACGATGCTCGGCACCTCGTCGGCGGGGCTTGCTCCAAGAAAGGCCAGCGTGACGTGCCAGCTTGCCGGATCGGTCCAGCGCAGCTCGGGAACGTCGGCCTCCACGCGCCAGCGTTCCACCGCCGCAGCGAGGTCCCGCCGCAGGTCGTCGGGGATCGGCACTGCCACGAAGAGCCGCCACCGCTCAGGAGACATCGGGCTAACCGCTGACGCCGTTCCTCGCGTCCACGATCGGCAGCAGCTCCGCGAGCGACGTGATGCGCGTGACGCCGTCGGCATCGGCGTTGCGGCCATCCCGGTCGATGAGCACGCCCTCGATCCCCACGGCGCGGGCGCCGCGCACGTCGGCGTCGACGTGGTCGCCGACGTGGATCACCGCGGATGCGGGGACTGCCGCCTCGCGCAGCGCGTGCTCGAAGATCCCCGCGTGCGGCTTTTCGTAGCCGACGTGGCTGCTCGCCGCGACGAAGTCGAAGCGCGTCACCAGGTCGAGCGAGTGGAGGAGATCGGGAAGGCCCCAGACCCAGTTCGAGACCGCTCCCAGCGTCAACCCGCGCGCGCGGAGCGCGTCCAGCGCCGGGAGGACATCGGGATAGACATGCCAGCGCTCGGCCTCCATGAAGAGGCCGGTGAGCCGGCGGAAGTACTCGTCTGGCATCGGGTCGAGGCCGAGCTCCTCGATCGCAAGCCGGTCGACGGCCACGGCCCGTTCGTAGCTCGCCTGCTCCGTCGGCTCCCAGCCCGCGTCCCAGCCGTAGCCACCGTGGTGGTAGGCGTGATGGAGCGCCTCGGCGAGCCGATCCAGATCGACGTCGATCCCGAACTCGGCAAACGCCGTGGCGTAGATCGACTCCCACGACGGCTCAGGTCGGATGACCGTCTGACCGATATCCAGGAACACGGCGCGGACCGGCGGATGGGAGTGGTTCGAGGGTAGAGGCGACATCGGTCCGTAAGCCTAGCGGGGCCGCTGTGAGCGCGTCGGCGGGCTCAGGCGGCGGGCATCCCCATGGTGCGCAGGATCTGGTAGATCTCGGTGCGGTAGCGGATCCCGGACGAGTGTCGACTGAGCCAGGTCAGGTAGTCCGGATCGCGACGAGCGAGATCGTGCAGGCTCCAACCGCGGTAGCGCCCGAACGAGAGGCGTGACGTGCGGTCGTCACCCGCCGGAGCTGGCGGTGCCCCGCGCTGATGCATGGCGGTAGGAACCGAGACGCCGGCGATCACCGGCCGCCGCGAGCGGTCGTACTCCCGGCGCGACGCCGGATCCCCGAGTACCGCCCACGCCCGGTTGAGCTCGGCCATGCGCTGGGATGCGTAGCCGGATGTCGTCTTGTCCGGGTGGTATTTCTGTGCCAGCGCACGATAGGCGGCGCGAATGACCTCCGGCTCGGCGCCGGAGGTCACCTGCAGGATCGAGTACCAATCCGGCCCGGACACGGCCTGACCGGTCAGTCGTTGTAGAGCCGCTCCTCGATCAGCTTCTCGGCCGTGATCCGCCCCGTCGGATCGAAGCAGCTGTATTCGAAGAGCTTTTCGTACTCGAGATCGACGTTGTCCTGCCCGCCGCGGTTCTTCTCAATGCTCGCCACGACCCAGTCGCGGTAGCGCTGCGCCTGGTATGGATTGAACTCGATGTTGACCTTGGCCACGATGTTGTACTTGTCGTTGAGGATCAGGATGATGTCGGACTCGTAGTTGATGGCCGATGAACCACGCAGGTGGTGATTCCGCAGCCGCTTGGCCTTCAGACCCTCACGATCGGCGGCCACGATCGCGACGACCGGCACCGACTCGGCCAGGGCGATGTCCTTGAGGCCAGAGACGATGCGGGTGACCTTCTCCTCCTCGGTGTTCGGCTCCGGGATGACCGGCACCTTCTGGAGGTAGTCGACGAAGAGCACGAGGCGCCGCTCGTCCTCCACCCCGCGATGCTCGCGCACCAGGGAGCGGAGGTTGTCGATGGTCGAGGCGGTCGCGGTGCCGCGCATGAGGTACAGGTTCGAGCCGTAGCGCGCGATCCGCTCGAGGCTCGGTCGCAGCCGCGGGTTCGCACCCAGCTTGGCCCGCGTCCCCGTCTCGGCCGAGGCGGTGTACGAGCTGACGACCTCCTTCTTGACGTCCTGGATCTTCACCGCACCGGTCTTCTGCGGCAGGTGGCTGAGTGCCGACTCCATCGCGACCATGCGCTGGATCAGGTACTCCTCGTCGTGCTCGAAGCACACGTAGAGCACGGTCGCCTGGCCCGATGCAGCCATGTTGCGCGCCATCTGCAGCGCCATCGTCGTCTTGCCCTGGCCCTGCGCGCCGCCGATGAGCATCAGCTCACCGGGTCGCAGGCCGCCGCCGATCGTCTTGTCGAGCGGCACGAAGCCGGTCGCGATCGGCACGAGGTCGTCGATGCTGCCCTGCGCCACGCGCTCGTTGAGGCTGGTCAGCACGTCGAGCGCGGAGCGCGGCGCGAGGGTGCCCTCCCCCACCTCGAGCTTCCAGTCGCCGTTGAGCGGCTGCGACTCGGCGATCGTTTCGTCGATCATGGATCTGTTGCGCTCCCTTGCTCAGGCTCGGTGACGTGGAGCGCCCCGGAGGTGCCCGGGCGCAACACGCGAGCGAGTATACGGCCCGCCTCCTACGCCACCAATGACCCGATCGGGCTACTCCTGAGGCGCCTCATGCGCATCCGCGGAGGAGACCGCTCCGGGGGGCAGGACGTAGGCATGCTCGGGTCGAAGCGCCCAGCTCACCTCATCGCCAGTGTCGTGCAGGCCGTGGACGATCCACTCCGGATCGGTGGCCAGGATGACCTGGTCGCCCACCGCGAGCTCGTACTCCACCAGCGGGCCAAGGAACGTGCTGCGCCGCACGCGACCGCGCAGCTGTCCGCCTCCTACCTGGACCGACTCGGGCCGCACGACCACCGTCGCCTCTCCACCCGGGCGATGCCCTGACGCGGCCGGCAGCCGCAGCTCCTGGCCCATGACTGCGACCTCGGCCGTCCCGTCGGCTGCGCTGCGCACCGTCCCGGTCACGAAGTTGGCACGCCCGATGAAATCGGCCACGAAGCGCGTCGCCGGCCGGCGGTACACCTCGTCGGGGGGACCGGCCTGCTCGATGCGACCTGCGTTCATCACGACGACCACGTCCGAGAGCGCCATCGCCTCCGCCTGGTCGTGGGTGACGTAGACCGAGGTGATACCGAGCTGCTGCTGAATCCGCCGGATCTCGGAGCGCAGCGACAGGCGCAACTTTGCGTCGAGGTTCGAGAGCGGCTCGTCGAAGAGCAGCACGCGCGGCTCGATCGCCATGGCGCGTGCCAGCGCGACGCGCTGCTGCTGCCCGCCGGAGAGCTCCGACGGCCGTCGCCGGCCGAGGCCGTGCAGGTTGACGAGCGCCAACGTCCGCTCCACGGCATCGGTCAGCGCCGCCCCCGAGCGCCGACGCAGGCGAAGCCCGTACGCCACGTTCTCGAAGATCGACAGGTGCGGGAAGAGGGCATACGACTGGAAGACCATGCCCATCTCGCGCCGGTCGGGCGTGCGCCGCGAGACGTCCTTGCCATCGAGCAGAATCCGGCCGCTCGTCGGTGACTCGAACCCGGCGATCATCCGCAGCGTGGTCGTCTTCCCGCAGCCGGACGGTCCGAGCAGCGTCACGAAGCTGCCGCCTGCGAGCTCGAGCGAGAGGTCATCCACCGCCACGACGTCCTGTTGCTCCGGCGAGCGGAAGCGCTTCGTGAGGCGTTCGAGGACGAGCGTGGCCGGGGCCGTCATGTCGCGCCCGCCGCGGTCGCGCTGGGATCGGGTGGCCGGTCGACCCGCGTGCCCGAGCCGACGATCGCGTACAGGACGGCGATGGCCACGCACACGATGACGATGAGGATGACGCAGTACGCGAGCGCATTCCCGAAGCGCGCCGCGTTCGTCTCGTTGAGGATCTGGGCGGTCATGATCCGCGTCGACGGCGTGGTGAGGAAGACGATGGCGCTGATCGCCGTCATCGACCGCGCGAACGAGTAGATGAGCCCGGTCAGGAACGCCGGCCGGATGAGCGGCAGCACGACGCGCCGGAAGGTGGTGGCCTGGTCTGCTCCGAGTGAGACCGACGCCTCCTCGATCGTCGGGTCGACCTGTTGGAGCGCCGCGGCGCCGGAGCGCAGGCCACCGGGCACCGAGCGCACAACGTAGACCATCACGATGGCGATCGCCCCGCCCAGCAGGCCCGCTCCGCCCGTCAGCTTCGGGATGATCGGGATGCCGAACAGCTCGACCGGGGTGTTGAAGGTCAGCAGGTACCCGATGCCGAAGACCGTGCCGGGCACCGCCACGCCGAGCATCGTGCCGAAGTCCAGCGCGCCGCGGCCCCAGAAGCGGCCGCGGACCACGAGGAACGCCACGACGACGCCCAGGAGCCCTGCCAGCGGCGTCGCGATGCCCGCCAGCAAGACGGTGTCGGACACCGCCTCGAGACCGTAGCCGAAGAGCACGAACTCGAAGTTCTTCGTCGTGAGCGTGTTGTTCACGCCGACCAGCGTCGTGAACGAGCCCCACACGATCGTGCCGTACATCAGCAGGACGAGCAGGGAGACCAAGAGGGCTGCGCCGGCGAGGATCACGATCATCGGGCGGTTCGTGAGCTCCATCGGTCTGCCCGACGGCTTGCCGGTGACCGAGACCACCGACGCGCGCTCGGCGTAGTAGCGATGGACGAAGTAGACGATGAGGCTGGGAGCCAGGAGCAGCAAGCCCAGCACGGCGCCGCCGAGGGTGTCGTACTGACCGATGATCGCGAGGTACATGCGGCTCGCCAGCACCTGGAAGTTGCCGCCCAGCACGATCGGGTTGCCGAGGTCCGCGAGCGCCTCAACAAAGAGCAGCAGGAACCCGCTCGCCAGCCCGGGGAGGAGCAGCGGCAGCGTCACCGTGCGAAACGTGCGCCAGCGCGAGGCACCGAGGTTCGTGGCCGCCTCGTCCAGTGCCGGATCGAGAGCCCGAAGCAGGCCCGACAGGCTGATGTAAGCGACCGGGAAGAAGGAGAGGCTCATCACCAGCACCATCCCCTGCAGGCCATAGATGTTGACGTCCAGGCCCAGCAGGTCGCGGGTGATCAAGCCTGATCGCCCGAAGAGCACGATGGCCGACAGGGCGAGTGCGAAGGGCGGGCTTACGATGGGGAGCAGCGCCATGAGGTGCATGAACCGCTTCAGCAGGCGCGGCAGCGGAACGCGGACCTGCACATAGGCGAAGAGAAAGCCGATGAGCGTGCCGACCGTCGCCACGCTGACACCCAGGATCACGGTGTTGAGCAGGATCTGCTTCTGCGGCCCGACGGTGTAGCGCTCGACGACCGGCAGCGCATCGGCGGTCAGGCTGGTCCCGATCATCGAGGCGATCGGCATGAGGATCGCCACCAGCACGAAGACGATCGCGATCACGAGCGCAATCGCCATCGCTGGATCGATGGCCGCGCGACGGCGTCGGGCCGCCGGGGCGCGCCCTTCGGCGGCCGCTCCGGCCGTCATGGGATGCGCGAGGCCGGCGCCTTGCCGGCCTCGCATCGCGGGATCACGACGCCACCGCTATTCCGCGGGCGCCGCCGCCACTTCATCCTCGAAGCGCTGCGTCAG
>DAINOY010000093.1:0-6567 GCA_036743735.1 Chloroflexota bacterium | reverse complement strand
TGGAAGAACTTGCTCGGATCGGCCTGCACGTCCTCGGCCGAGACGCCGACCAGGGTCAACGTGTCGCCGTTGCCGAAATCCAGGAACGCATTGCCGTCCTGCTCGGAGACATAGGATGACACGTCACTCGCCGAGTTGATCGGCAACCCGTTGAGACCCTTCTCCAGGACGACGCGATCGATGCACTGGCTTGGCCTGTTCGGCCTACTCGGCGGCCTGCTGCTCCTCGCCGCATTTCTCACGTTCGCGCCGTTCGAGACGCGGATCGCCAACACCGTCCGCCTCGTGGTCTTCACGCTCGGCGGGGCGGCCATTGCGCTGGCGTTCCATCGCCGCCAGGCGCTCGTCGCTCCATCCGCGGCGTACGTGACCACCACGCTCGTGGTCCTGGCGGGCGGAGCGTACGCGCTGTGGACGATCGCCAGTCAGTGGGTCTCGAGCCCGTTCCTGGGCACGTTCGGCGCGCTGGGGTTCGTGGCGGGGATTGCCCTGTGGCTCTCTGCCGCCATCTACGGCGCCGGTGCCCTCACGATCAACGCGATCTGGCGTGGCATGCGGCCGCCGCTGGGGCTCATCGCACGCCTGGGTGCCATCGCCCTCCTCGGGTCGGCCGTGGCGTGGCTCGGCGACGACCGCCTGGGCCTCGTCGACTCCGATCCCTACGGGCCGATCTGGTCCACCGTGGCAATGGCGGGTGTGGCGCTGAACGGGATCGGCTGGGTTCTGCTCGGGACGGTGCTGGTCCTGTCGGGTCGCGCCCCGCGGCCCGTCACCTGATCCGCGAGCAGTCGTGCGACTGCCCACGACTGCCGGCTGATTCCTCCCGCTGCGCGGGTGATCAGGCGTCGCCGGCCTGCATCACACGGCGGATCTCGGCTCGAGCCTGGTCCAGCATTCGATTGAGCGACTCGCTCGATTCGGCCACCATCGCCAGCTCATCGAGCAGCCGCAGTGCGTGACGCGATGCATCCCCCACCTCCGTGTCGGTTGGGTCGCGGTCACGGGCCACCGCGTCGCGCCACGTATTGAGGATCGTCCGGATTCGCAAGGTCGCGCGGTGGTGCTTCATCGCGGGCGGCCATGGCAACGCGCGTGCCACGGCTGGCCGTGAACCTGCACAGCGGACCCGACACACGAATGTGCCTTCGGCCCCGAGCGAGCCGGATCCGTGTGTCGGGCCCGTAACGTCCAACGGAGCTGACGCGGCGCCGTTACGCGCCCACCGACCGACGCTTCGAGGATGTTTTCGCATACTGTGCCAACACTGATGTTTTCGCGGCGCTCCCCACGAACGCGCGGGGCCGCAGTCGGGGCCCTCGCCACCATCGCCCTCGCCGAGCTCATCGTCGCCGGCTGGCTGGTTGCCTCGCTGGTCGGCTCTGCGAGCCGATCAGCGCCTGACGCGTCCGACCTGGCGACGCCCGAGGTCGAACCGATCGCCCTCGCTGCGTGCCAGGTCGCGGAGCCGGCCAATCCGCCGCTCGTGGGATCGGTCTATACGGCGAAGACGATCACGATGGCCGACGCCGTCCGCCAGAACGGGCTCGCCTACCTGCCCTCCAATCGAACGCTTGCCTTCGGGCAGGCGGTCGGCGCGCAGATGCTCCTCGTCCAATTCACGCTGTTCGGCGACCGCGCCGGCTCGACGGCGCTTCCTGTCGAACAGAGTGATGGCATCACCACCGACATCAATACCGTCTCGCCGCTCGTCATCCTCGACAACGGCAGTGGCAGCCTTCGCTTCGTGACCCGCGACGGCCGCGAGATCGCCACCGCTTCGAGCCCGGTCGACCTCCGCGCGACCGGCGCGGCCGAGGCCAGCGCCATCGATCTCGACCCTGCGGCTGACGCGGTCGTGCTGGTCAGCGCGGAGCAGGACGAGATCCTCCGCTTCGGCTTCCGACAGCTTCCCCGCGGGTCGCAGTACGTGGCCGAGCTGACCGGCGGCTGCCAGATCCGGCTCCCCGTCCTGCGCGAGGCGAGTGACATCTCGATGGCGATTCGTCCGAGCGACGGGAACATCTTCCTCGCCGGCGGGGATGGCACCGTCCTGCACGAGCTGAATCGTGACGGGCATCCGATCGCGATCTACGACCTGGCGCCGCTGCAGCTCGAGGCGGTGCACGGCCTCACGTTTGCACCGACCGCCGACCCGACCGATGCTCCCGCTGCGCTCGACCTGTACCTGCTCGATTCGTCCGGGGCCGGCGGGCGCATCGTCGAGCTCGCGTTCTCGCCTGCAGCAGCGCCGAGCACGATCGACGCGACCGCGAGCGTGGGATCAGTCGTCGACACGTCGACCCTCGATCCGATCAGCTCGGACCCCGGCGGCGTCGCCTTCGACCCGACCGGGCGGCAGCTGCTCGTGACCGACTCGGACATCGACGAGATCCGCCCTGTGGACGGCCACGCACTCTTCGCGATCGCCGAAGACGGCACGTGGACCGGGCTCGGCAGCCCGGGCGGACTGACCGAAGTGACCGATGTCGCCGTTGACGCCGTCGGTGGGCGCTGGTTCCTGACCGATGACAGCAAGCAGGTCGTCCTGGTCATCGACCTCGGCGACGACGGTGTCTACGGCACGCGCGACGATCGGACGTCGCGCTTCTCGACCGCCGAGTTCGGCGCCGACGACCCGGAGGGGATTGCATTCGGCCAGGACAGCCTCTTCATCTCGAGCGGGTCGACGTCCCAGGTCTACCGCGTGAGCGCCGGCCCCGATGGGGTGTTCAGCGGCCAGGCCAATGGCTCGGACGACATGATCGCCAGCTTCGACACGGAGGCACTCGGCATCGCTGATCCCGAAGGCGTCGACTATGACCCGGGACGCGGCACGCTGTACGTGGTGAGCCGCAAGCCGCACGAAGCGATCGTCGAGGTCGCCACCGACGGCACGCTCGTCTCGCGGTTCGCCGTGCCGGAGGGCACGCTGAACTCGCCCGGCGGCATCGCGCTCGTCCCGGCCAGGGACGGCTCCGACAGCCTGAGCCTGCTGGTCGCCGATCGCGGCGAGGACAACTCCGATTCGGCGGCCCCCATCGATGGACGGCTCATCGAGCTGCGCCTCGACGCGCTGGCCGCCCGATCGGTCAAGGAATTCCGAGCAGCCCTTCGACCGAGCCCCACGCAATCGCCTTGAAGTTCTGGTTCGCCGTGGCGCCACCGGGCTCTTCGTTGTCGTCGTCCTGGACCATGAGCAGCCCATGATCGAACGGGGGCGGTCCGAGGGGCTGGAGCGTCACCTCGATGCCATCGGTGTGGGTCACCTCGTCCTCAGGATGGGCCTCCGTTCCGGTGACGTGGAAGGAGCCCGCCACCGTCGCCTTCGAACCATCGAGCCGATAGACGACGAACCGGTCATTCCCCTGGCTCGACGCGACGAGGAACGCGGCGCCGTCGGCGTAGCGCGCGATGGCCAAACCCTCGATGTCCGCCTCGAGCCCGCCGGCACCACCGACCGTGTCGATCAGCTCTCGGTCATCGGCGGCCGACGGATCGGCTGAAAGGCTCCAGATCCCACGCGTCTCCTCCGAGACGTAGAGCCGGCCGGTCGCGTCGTCCGCCACGCATCCCTCGACCTGAGACTCGAACCGCAGCTCGCGCGCGAGCTCACCCTCGATCCCCTCGTTGCCGGCCGTGAGCGCCCACTGCTGCACGCTGCCGTTCCCCGCGCTGGCAACGACGAACAGCGTGTCGTCGCTCTGCTGGTAGAGACACACGCCCGAGGCCCGGATCCCGGTATCGAGCGGCGCCGCTCCCGCGGCTTCCAGCGTGCGAGTCTCGGGGTCCAGCGTAAAGACCTCCAGCGAGCGTTCCTCGATCGTCGAGGCGACGACGACGACCCGCTCCTCCCCACCCAGCAGGACGCGGGGCCGCAGGTCCACGTTGTTCATCGACGTGTCGCCCACGGACTGCAGCTCGGCGCCGGACAGGTCATAGACGACGAGTCCGTGGTCGCCCTTCTTGTCGGTTCCGATGATCACCGAGCGCGCCGGGTCCTGCGGATCGACCCAGATCGCCGGATCGTCGGCCGCGTCGCGATCACTCGGCAGTGGCGGGGTCTCGAACGTCCACGCCACCTCCCCCGGATCGCCGCCCGGCTGGACCGATGTCCCCGCAGACTCCCGCGGTGCGTGCGACGAGCCACTGGGTTCGGGAATCTCCGACGGTGGCGTGCCGCAGCCCACCAGCGCGAGCAGGAGCCCGATGACGGCGACGCCGTGGGGCCAGCGGCGCGGGAAGACTGAAGAGCGTCGGATCGACATGCGCGCGCATCGTGCAGCACGACGCGTTCCCGCGCCTCTGCGGCCCCGGGCCGGCTCAGGTGGGCGTCGCTTCCCCGCGGGTGGCGACATCGGCCGCCGCCTCGCGGCCGACGGTGACGAGGTGCGTCTGGCCAAGGGCGCCGGCGATGCCCGCCAGCCGGAACCGCCAGGCAACGAGGATGGCGGCAGCGAGCGCGATCGCGCCGCCGAGCGCCAACGTCATCGGTACACCCCAGACCTCGGCCACCGCACCGGCGAAGATCCCACCGATCGGCGTGGTTCCGGCAAAGACCATGACGTAGAGGGCCATCACGCGGCCGCGGAGGACGTCCGGGACGTTGGCCTGGATCGTGGCGTTGACGGTGTTGATCATGAGCATCGAGAAGTACCCGACGCCGATAAGGACCGGCGCAGCCAGCAGCTCGCTGCGCACGAGCGCAAGCAGCAGCTCGAGCACGCCCATGAGCGCCGCGCCGCCGATGATGAGGCGGATCGCACGGCGCTCGTGCATGAAGGCGAGCGTCACCGCTCCTGACACCGAGCCGAGGCCCAGGCAGCCGTAGAGGATGCCGTAGATCCCGGCGTCGACGTGGAGCACGTCGACCGTGAAGAGCGGAAGCAGGATGCGGAAGTTCATGGCGAAGGTCGAGATGAGCCCCAGGAGGACGAGCGCCCAGAAGACGACGGGGGTCCGCACGGCATACGTGAAGCCCTCGACCAGGCTGTCGATGATCCGCGGTGGCGATGCAGCCGCGGGCGGACGACGGATCTGCGTCGGGTCCATCCACCACAGGCTCAGCACCACGGCGCTGTAGCTCACGGCGTTGATGGCGAGATTGAAGGCGACGCCGGCGAGGGCCGAGCCGAAGATCGCGGTCCCGGCGGCGATCGTGGCGCCGGCGATGGCAGGGCCAACCACCCGGGCCGAGTTGAACGCCATCGAGTTCAGCGCGATGGCGTTCGTCAGCAGCCGTGGCTCGACGAGCTCGGCGGCGAGCGCCTGGCGCAGCGGCATGTCGATCGCGTTCACCACGCCCAGCGCGAATCCGAGGAGCATGATCCAGCCGATGCTGATGAGCCCGGTGCCGATCAGGGCGAGCAGCACGACGACCTGCACCGCGGCGAGCACCTGCGTGACGACGATGGCGCGACGCTTGTCGATGCGATCGGCGACCACGCCGCCGAACGGCGCGAGGACCATCGATGGGACGAACTCCAGCGCGGCGACGATCCCGAGCTGGAGCGGCGATCCGCCGAGGACCAGGACGAGCCACGGCAGTGAGACCTGCTGCATCCACGTCCCGACGCGGCTGATGACCTGGCCCGTCCAGTAGAGGCGGTAGTTGCGCACGCCGAGCGCCACGAATCCTCGATGCAGGCCCGGCGGGATCACGGTCATGAGGTTAGCCATGCTAACGATTGGCGAGGGCCGCGACAAGCGCGCTCCCGCGCCGGCAGGCGTCTGCTAGGCTGCCCGGCGTATCGGACCCCCGGGGTGAAACGGAGAGAACGCTCAGCGCATGACGGGCGACAGCATCGAGTGCTACAACTGCGGCCGCCAGAACCCGGCCTGGGCGCAGATCTGCCGATCCTGCGGCGTCCGTCTCGACCCCAAGCTGAGCGCATCGGGCGCCCCGCGCGGCGCGTTCCCGACCGATCAGCGCTCGCTCACCTCGATCGGTGCAGCCCTCGCCACCATCCTGCTCGGGGTGCTCGTGGCGATCTTCCTCTCGGGGATCGATCCGTTCGACCCCACCGCCGCTCGCGAAACCCCCACGCCGAGCGTCGAACCCGAGCCGAGTGGATCGCTGCTTCCCGAGCCGATCCCCAGCGCCTCCGTTCCGGTGGCACCGACGCCAACGCCCGTCGCGGGACCGCCCGGCACGCTGAGCTTCGGCACGGGGATCGACCCGAACGGCGCGATCACCGGCCCCACCGACGTCTTCGGGCCGCAGGACACGATCGCCTATACGCTCTCCATGCCGCAGCCTTTCGGCGTCCCCTCGGTCGGGATCCAGGTCGTGCAACTGCAGGGCGATGGAAGCGAGCTCGAAGTGATCGCCGCGGCCACGAACCCGCTGGAGGTCGATCCCGCCGCCACGGCCCGAGGGGTCATCTGCTGCCCGGCAACCTACCTGCTCAACGAGCTGGGGCCAGGGCAGTACGTCATGCGGGCCTACGACGGCGAGACACTCATCGCCGAGGGCCGCTTCCAGCTCTCCGAGGGCTAGGCGAGCTTCCAGCTCTGCGTCGCGGGCGTCGCGGGCGTCGCGGGCGTCGCGGGCGTCGCGGGCGTCGCGGG
>DAINOY010000092.1:0-6691 GCA_036743735.1 Chloroflexota bacterium | reverse complement strand
GACCTCGCGGCGGAGACATCGGGCCAGACGGACCTTCCGCGGCTTCGAGCCGGTAGCGTGGGCGGGCAGTTCTGGAGCGTGTTCGTGCCGGGTGAGCTTGGCGAGGGGTTCGCGCGAACGCAGCTCGAGCAGCTCGACCTGGCGCGCCGGATCGTCGAGCGCTATCCGGGGGATCTCGCGCTGTGCTGCACGGCCGACGAGGTGGAGGCGACGATGCGCGGCGGGCGGATCGCGTCGCTGCTCGGGATGGAGGGCGGCCACGTCCTCGAGGGGTCGCTGGGCGCGCTGCGCGCCTTCTTTCACCTTGGCGCGCGCTACCTGACGCTGACCCACTTCGGCACGAACGACCTGGGCGACTCGGCGACCGATGAGCCACGCCACGGCGGCCTCTCCCCGTTCGGGCGCGAGGTGGTAACGGAGATGAACCGGCTCGGGATGCTGGTCGATCTCTCGCACGTCGCGCCATCCACCATGGCCGACGCCCTCGACGTGAGCCGCGCGCCGGTCATCTTCTCGCACTCGTCGGCGCGCGCCCTCTCGGACGTGCCGCGCAACGTCCCGGACGAGATCCTCGCCCGCCTTCCGGCCAACGGAGGGATCTGCATGGTCAGCTTCGTGGCGAGCTTCATCTCCCAGGCGACCGCGGATGTGCTCGCGCCAATCCAGGCCGAGGCGAAACGCCGGTCCGCCGGACAGACCGATGCCTCCGTCATGCGTCGCATCCGCGACGAGCTGCTCGCCGGCGTGCAGGTGCCGGTTCCCTCGGTCGGCGACGTGGCCGATCACGTCGAGCACGTGGCGCGGGTCGCGGGAGTGGCGCACGTCGGGATCGGCGGCGACTACGACGGCTCGATCATCTGGCCGGCCGGCATGGAGGACGTCTCGGGGTATCCGCTGCTCTTCGCCGAGCTGCTGGCACGCGGCTGGGGAGAGGAGGACCTCGCCGGGGTCGCGAACGGCAACATCCTGCGCGTGATGCGGGCGGCCGAGGGCGTGGCCGCCGCCATTCGGGGCGCTGAACCAACTGGGTGACTCAGATCGCGCGGATCGGCTCCCGTCCGCGCTGGATGAACCAACTGGGTGACTCAGACAGCGCGCCGCCGCGTGCACATGCACGCTCTGAACCACCCAGCTGAATCATGGCGGAGAACGCTGGCGGCGATTGAGACAACGCGATACTTGACGTGACAGAGTGTCGCACCTAGCGTGCGCTGCATGACCGTCGCCCCGCCAGACGCGACCATCCGCCGCCAGGTCCTGGCCCACGCCGGCGCCCTGCTTCGCGAGGACCCGCACGTCCCGGTGGAGCGGATCGCCAGGGAGTCCGGGGTCTCGCGCGCCACCCTCTACCGCCACTTCGGCTCGCGGCGCGCCCTCCTGGAGGCGGTCGAGCTCGATCCGCCGCGCTCCGCCCGCGAACGGATCCTCGCCGCCGCGGCGGATCGGCTCGCCGCCGGTGGCCTCGCCCGGCTGAACCTCGACGACGTCGCGCTCACCGCCGGCGTGTCTCGCGCCACCGTCTACCGCCTCTTCCCGTCCAAGCCCGCGCTCTTCGCCGCGCTGCTGCGCACCTACTCCCCGTTCGAGGCGCTCGTCGCGATCATCGACGAGATGGAGCAGCGGCCGCCCGAGGAGGTGCTGCCGCGGATCGCCCGCACGGTGGTGCAGATCGGCGAGACGCGCATCGAGCTGCTCCGCGCGGTCGTCACCGACGTCTCCGGCGCGAGCGCCGATGCCCTCGAGGGCGTCCGCGACGTCATCCCGCCCGCGATCGCCCGATTTGCGGGCTACCTCGAAGCCCAGATGCGCGCCGGCCGCATCCGGCGCATGCCGCCGCTGCTGGCGGTGCAGGCCGTCATCGGGCCGATCGTCTTCCACCTGCTCACCCGGCGGCCGGCCGAGCGGATCCTGGGCTTCGACGTCCCGATGGACGAGGCGGCAGACCTGCTCGTCCAGGCCACGCTGGCCGGGCTGCGGCCATGACCGCCACGGTCGAGGTCAGTGATGTCCGCAAGCGCTTCGGCGCCATCGAGGCGCTGGCCGGGATCACGATGCATGTCGGCGAAGGCGAGATCTACGGGCTGCTCGGGCCGAATGGAGCAGGCAAGACGACGCTGATCCGCTCGATCGTGGGCCTCGTCCGCGTCGACGGCGGCGAGGTGCGCGTCCTGGGGACGCCGATGCCGGACCGCGCGACGCTGGAACGGATCGGCTACATGACCCAGGCAGCCGCCCTCTATGCCGACCTTACTGCCGAGGAGAACGCCCGCTTCTTCGCCTCGGTGCAGGGCACCGGCGACCGGCGCAACGTCGAGGCCGCGCTGCGCTTCGTCGAGCTGTGGGAGCGGCGTCGCTCGGTCACCGCGACCCTTTCGGGCGGGATGCGCACGCGGCTGTCGCTGGCCTGCGCGCTCGTCCATCGGCCCAGCCTGCTGCTCCTCGACGAGCCGACGGTGGGGGTGGATCCGCAGCTGCGCGTCCAGCTCTGGAACGGGCTGCGGCAGATGGCCGCCGAGGGCACCACGATCATCGTCTCGAGCCACGTGATGGACGAGGCGGAGCGGGCCGACCGGCTGGGCCTGATCCAGGGCGGACGGCTGCTGGCCGAAGGCACCGTGGCCGAGCTCCTGGCACAGGGCGGAGCGCAGCGGCTGGAGGACGCGTTCCTCAATCTCGCGGGCACGGAGCCCACGGACCGATGAACCTGCGTCGCACGCTGGCCATCACGGCCCGCCTCTTCTCGCAGTTCCGCCACGACCATCGGACGCTGGGCATCCTCTTCGTCACGCCGCTCATCATCCTGGCGCTCTTCTGGGCATTGCTGGGCGGGACGGCGCCCGAGCCGACGCTCGGCGTCGTCAACCTCGACGCGGGGACGCTCGGGGCAGCCGTGACCAAGGCGCTCGACGCCTCCGATGTCGTCGCGGCCACCGACCTGGCCGATGCCGATGCCGGCGAGGCCGGCATCTCCGACGGGAGCCTCGACGGCTATCTCGTCCTGCCCGCGACCTTCTCCGCCGATGCCCAGGCCGGCTCGCTCCGCCCGCTCATCACCGTCGAAGGCACCGATGCCTCGCACACGACGCGGATCGTGGCGGCCACGCAGGCCGCGGTCATCGATGCCGTCCGGTCGTTCGCGCCGCCGGTGCCGTCGGGCGTACCGGCGCCATCGGTCCCCGAGCTCGACCCGCAGGTGGCGTACCGCTACGGCGACGGCAATCTCGATCCGCTCGACCTGATCGGCGGGCCGTTCATCGGTCTGATCGTGTTCTTCCTCGTCTACGTCGTGACGAGCGTCTCCTTCCTGCGCGAGCGCTCGCTCGGCACGCTCGAGCGGCTGATGGCCACACCGCTGCGACGCCCGGAGATCGTGGTGGGCTACCTGCTCGGCTTCGGGGTCGTGGCCGTGATCCAGGCCGCCGAGGTGCTGGCCTTCGGGCTGCTGGTCCTGGGCCTCTACAACGTCGGCTCGGTGGCGCTCATCTTCGGGCTGCTGCTGCTCCTGTCGGTCGGCGCCGTGAGCCTGGGCATCTTCCTCTCGACCTTCGCGCGCAGCGAGTTCGAGGCGGTCCAGTTCATCCCGCTCGTCATGGTCCCGCAGATCCTGCTGTCGGGGATCATCGTGCCGGTCGAGAGCGAACCCTCCTGGCTCCAGCCGGTCTCGAACGTCCTGCCGCTGACGTACGCGGTGAACGCGCTGCGCGACGTCATGCTGCGCGGCGCGGGGCTGGCCGAGCTGTGGCTGGAGGTCGCGGTGCTGGGCGGCTTCGTGGTGCTGGTGCTTGCGGCGGCATCCGCGACGCTGCGACGGGAAGTGGCCTAGCTCGGTTCCGGCCGCCGTGGTGATTCAACTGGGGTACTCGCATCACGCGGATCGGGTCCCGGATGAGCTGCGTGAACCAGCTGGGGTACTCAGCTGATGCAGGGCGCCACGCAGCGGAGCGATCCGAACCACCCAGCGGAATCACCACCGCGGCCAGCGAGGACGGCCACTACACTCGCGCGGTGCAGCAGCCCGTGCCCGGCCTGGAGCGCCTGGGTCGTCTCGACGTCCTTCTCGTCCGCCATGCGGAGCCCGAGCCGGTCGGCCATCCCGACTACGCCGAGGACGAGCGCCCACTGACCGATGCCGGCCGCAGCGCGGCCAACGAGCTCGCCGAGCAGTTCGACGCGGTCACGCTGAGCGCTGTCTACTCCAGCCCGTACACCCGCGCCGTCGAGACGGTGAAGCCGACCGCCGATCGGCACAGCCTCGAGGTGCTCATCCTCACCGACCTGCGGGAGCGGCGGCTGACGATGACGAGCCTGCCCAACTGGCGCGAGCACCTCGAGCTCGCGTGGCAGGACCACGAGTACGCGCTCGAGGGCGCCGAGTCGGGCAGCGCCGCCCAGCGCCGGGCGCTGGGGGTGCTCAACCTGCTGCGCGTCCGGCATCCCGACGGCGGGCGGCTCCTCGTCGGCAGCCACGGCAACCTCATCGCGCTGATCCTGCACGCCCTCGAGCCCACGGTCGGCTTCGACTTCCACCTCGCCATGCCGATGCCGGCGCTGTACTGGCTCGAGCACGACGGCCTGCGCTGGCGGCTGATGGCCGGGCACGGGGTCGACCGGCTGGCATCGGCCTCCGGCTAGCGATCCTGCGCCGCTGCGTCGCTCAGGCGTCGCGGCTGACGAGATCCTCGAGCGTCTCGCGGCGGCGCGACAGGCGCACGTCGCCGTTCTCCATCACGGCCTCGGCGGGTCGCAGCCGCCCGTTGTAGTCACTCGCCATGCTCGCCCCGTAGGCGCCGGCTCGCTCGATCACGAGCAGCGCTCCCACCCCGGCGCGCGACGTGTCCATCCACCGACCGATATCCGTGGCCAGCACGTCGCCGGCCTCGCAGACGGGACCGGCGAGATCGACCCGATGGGCCTCGAGCGCGTGCCCGGGCGTCAGCAGGCCGACCCGGTGCTCGGCGCCGTACAGCATGGGGCGAATGAGCTCGGTCATCCCCGCGTCCGCCACGGCGTAGGTCCGATCGGCGCGTAACTGCGTGCGGACGACGCGGGTCACGAGCCAGCCGGCGTCGGCCACGATCGTACGCCCCGGCTCGACGATGACTCGCTCGTCGGTCGCGATCGCCGGCAGCGCCTCGATCGAGCGCAGCCCGCCCCCGATGTCAATCCATTCCGCGCCGGTGCGTTGAAGGGCGGCTCGCAGCCGCTCGAGCAGCTCCGCGTAGATCGCCGCATCGGCGATGTCGGACCCGATGTGCGCGCCCACCGAGGCCAGGCGCCGGTCGGCAGCGCCCATCCGTGCCAGTACATCGGGCAGGTCGTCCCAGCCGATGCCGAACTTCGAGCTGGCGGCGCCGGTGGCCAGGTGCGGATGGGTCTCCGCATCGAGCCCGGGGTTGAGCCGCAGCCCGACGCGCGCGCCGCTCGGCGCCATCTCGAGCATCGCCTCGAGGTCGTCGAGCGACTCGGCGTTGACGAGGACGCCCGCCTCCAGCGCGTGTCGAAGCTCCGCGTCCGTGCGGCCAACGCCGTTCATGACGATCCGATCCGGCGGGCAGCCCGCGCGCGTCGCGAGGGCGAGCTCCGTCTCGTTCACGACCTCGACGCCAGCACCATCAGCCACGAGCCGGCGGAGAAGCTGCGGGTCGCTGTTTGCCTTCACGGCGTAGGCGTGCAACGCGTTGGGGAGGGCGGCCCGGTACGCGGCGAGGTTCGCGGCTGCACGGTCGAGGTCAGTGACGTAGAGCGGCGTGCCCCATCGGTCGGCAGCCTGCACGAGGAGCGCGGCGTCCATCAGCCGCGCGCGAGCTCTACCAAGGTCCACGTCAGCGGGCGTTCGAGCTTGTCGCCGCGGCAGCTCGTGGGGCGTGCCTCGTCCTCGCTCGCTTCGAGAAGCACTCGCCACGATGCCCCGCGCGCGAGCAGCTGCACCTCGTGGCGCGGCGCATCGTCGCGCGAGGAGACGAGCGCAACGTCATCGATACGGTCCAGGCCCAGGTGCAGGCGCAGCTCGTACTCCGCGGCCTGGGCCGGGACCGGCCACGCCGCGCGGCCACGCAGCGATCGGACGTCGAGCCGTCCCTCACGGTGCGCCGCGACGACCGAGAGGCCACGCTCCACCGAGAGCCGGCCATAGGTCAGCGCCTCGGGAAGGCAGACGAGGTTCGCCGCGAACCGGTGGCCGCCGACATGCGAGGACTCCCAGGCATCGGGTGTGGCGGCGGTCAGCGCGTTGGCCAGTGGCCGGCCGAAGAGGGCGCAGCACGGGTCGCGGCGACCGTTCGTGCAGACCAGGTAGAGCGGGTCACGCCGCGGCTCGCCCCATCCGAGCGGCGACGACGGCGGCGAGGCCGACGGCAGCGACAGCGACGACGGACCCGCGGCCAGCGCATCGAGCGGCGCGTCGAGCAGCTCACGGGGATCGCTGAGGGTTCGCTCTTCGATCCAGCCGGCGTCGGCGCGCACGAGGAAGGCCCGGCGATCGGTCACGGCCCGCCGGTCGGGGCGCGTGATCAGGAGCAGCTTCAGGCCCAGCGCCTTCGTGCGCGCCTTCAGCTCCGCTCCGACCTCCGGGTCCAGGCCGCTCTCCGTCGCGGCGTCGCTGCCCCACGCGCCCGGCTGCTCGAGCAGGACCCAGCCCGTCCGGTGATCCGCGGTCGCGATCAGCGACTCGCCGAGGTCCACCGCTCGCGCC
>DAINOY010000091.1:3747-6734 GCA_036743735.1 Chloroflexota bacterium | reverse complement strand
GCGGATCCCATACGAGTCCAGGACGTCGAAGCAGCCTTTCAGCGCTGGAAGGTCGGATCGCGAACCGCACAGAACGGCGACGTGGGGAGCATCGGTCATGGGCAGAAGTCTAGCGGCGCTCAGGTGCCCGAAAGGCGTTCGACGAGCGGCGCCAGCTCGTCGACCTCGCCGAGCATGAGCGAGCTGACGCCGAGCTCCGCGCGCAGCCGCAGCGCCTTCGCGGTCAGCTCCTCGAGGGACCCGATCCAGATGTGCGGCGAGTCGCGCAGGTCGGCTTCATCTGGCCGCTCGCCGAGACGGGCGCCAATCTCGTCGGCCGCAACCCGCAGCGCAGCGCGAGCGTCGTCGGTGATGCGCGGCTCGACGCGGGACGGGTAGACGTTGAGCTCCAGCTGGGTGAAGCGATCGCCCGCGGCCTGGCGCACCCATCCGACCTTCTCGACCGTTGCCTCCCAGGTGATGCTCGCGCTGTCTCCGCGTCCCTCGCGCCCGGCGCGTGGCGCCAGCCCCACGATCTGCGCCTCGCGCGCCGCGAGCTCCAGGACGCGCCGGCCGCCCCCACCGATCATGAACGGCGGATGCGGCCGCTGGACGGGCTTGGGGTGGCCGTTCAGCTCGGAGATCGTGTAGTGCTCGCCGGCGAAGCTGAAGGGCGCCTCGCCGAAGTAGCCCTTCAGCACCGCGATCCCCTCCTCCAGTCGGTCGATTCGTGTCGCCGGCCGGTCGTACGAGATCCCGATCGCCTCGTACTCGGGACGGTTCCAGCCGGCGCCGATCGCCACGTCGAGGCGTCCGTCGGAGAGCAGGTCGAGCGTCGCGAGGTCATGGCCCAGGACCGCCGGATGGCGCAGGTCGTTGTTCAGCACGAACGGCGCAACCCGCAGGCGATCCGAGAGCGTCGCGACCATCGCCATCGCGGGCACCGGCGCCAGCTGCTCGACGAGGTGGTCGGGGAAGACGAGGGTGTCGAAGCCGTATGCCTCGGCCCTCCGCACCCGCTCGGCGAATTCACGCGCCGAAACGGGCTCGGTCGCCCCGGCGAGGAACCGGAACGGCCTCACGCTGGCACCTCGCGCAGCGCGATGTCCGAGCGGTGCTGCCCGCCCTCGAGCTCAACCCCGCTCACCCCGCGATACGCGGCTTCGCGCCCCGCGGCCAGATCCGTGCCCAAGCCCACGACCGTCACGACGCGCCCGCCGGACGCTTCCCACCCGCCATCTCGAGCACGTCGCGTCCCGCCGTGGAAGACGAGGACCGCGCCGTCGTCGGAGGCACTCGAGGGCTCGGCGCCGTCCAGCCGGGCACCGCGCTCCGGCGCCTCGGGATAGCCGGCAGCGGCGACCACGACGCCGACTGCCGCGCCCACGCCGGTGACCACCGAGTCCTCCATCAACCGGCGGTCCCCGATGGCGGTCCCGAGCAGCGCCTGCGCCAGCTCGCCGTCGAGCATCGGCAGCACGACCTGGGCCTCGGGGTCGCCGAAGCGGGCGTTGAACTCCAGCACCATCGGTCCATTCGCGGTCAGCATCATCCCGGCATACAGCACGCCGCGGTACGGAGTGCCATCGCGCGCCATCCGCCACGCGATCGGCTCGAAGACGCGTTCCGCCGTCTCCTCGAGCTCGCGCCGGCCGAACCAGGGCACCGGCGTGTATGCGCCCATTCCCCCGGTGTTCGGACCGATATCTCCGTCGCGCAGCCGCTTGTAGTCACACGCCGCAGCCAGCGGGACGACCGCCTGGTCACTGACGAGGGCGAACGCGCTCACTTCGCGGCCGTCGAGGCACTCCTCGACGACGAGGCTGCCACCGCGCGGACCGCCGGCGGCCAGGTCGCGCACCGCCCGCTCGGCCTCGTCATGCGTGGCCGCCACGACCACGCCCTTCCCGGCGGCCAGCCAATCGGCCTTCACGACCGGTGGCCGCTCCAGGGTTCGGAGATGGGCGACGGCCGCGTCGGGGTCGGTGAAGGTCGCCGCTTCGGGCGTCGGCACGCCGGCGCGCCGCATCTGCTCCTTGGCGAAGACCTTCGAGCATTCGAGCTGCGCCGCGGCCCGACTCGGCCCGAAGACCGGCACGCTCGCGGTGCGCAGCGCATCGGCCACGCCCGCGCCGAGCGGCGCCTCCGGACCGATGACGACCAGCCCGTAGCGCATCCGTGCCGCGTGTCGCGCGACGGCCGCCGGATCGAGCGGGTCGAGTTCGGCGACGGTGCGCGCCACGGCCGCGGTGCCGCCGTTCCCCGGTGCGATGTCGATCCGTCCCGCCGCCTCGTCACGTGCCAGCCGCCACGCCAGCGCGTGCTCGCGGGCGCCGCCGCCCAGGATCAGGATGTCCACGCGGCGAGTCTAGGGGTGCTGAGGCGCAGCGACCGGGCCGAATCCACGCCAGGCACGCGTTACGGCGCGAACCGGACGGCGACCCGCGCGACGAAAGGTCCAAATTCACGCCAGGCGCGCGTTACGGCGCGAACCGCGCGACGAATGGTCCAAATTCACGCCAGGCGCGCGTTACGCCGCCTCCAACCGATGGGCCGGGCCCCAACGCGCCCACAGTGAGCGCACGGCGTGAATCTGGACGGTTCGGCAGCGACGAGGCGCCGCGGACCCGGCCAATGCGCGCACCGCGTGAATCCGGACGCTTCGGCATCGGCGCGGTGCCGCGAACCCGGCCAATGCGCGCACCGCGTGAATCCGGACGCTTCGGCATCGGCAGGCGCGCCGCCCGACGCCGCCGCGCGCCACGCGTCCGACGCCGCCGCGCGCCGCGCGCCGCGCACTACGCATCCGAGGCCGGCGCATTACGCGTCCGAGGCCGCCGCGCGCTACCCGCCCGGCGAGGCCGCTGGCGAGGGTGCGAGCGACTCGACCGGAACGCCAGTCAGCTCGGCCAGGGCCTCGAGGACGGACGCCAGCTCGTCGATCCGATCCTGGTACCTGCCCAGGTCGCCGTCCTCCAGCGCGGTCTGTGCCTCGTCGTACAGCTGCT
>DAINOY010000091.1:0-3647 GCA_036743735.1 Chloroflexota bacterium | reverse complement strand
TACCTGCCCAGGTCGCCGTCCTCCAGCGCGGTCTGTGCCTCGTCGTACAGCTGCTGCGCCCGCGCCACGAGGCCGGCCACGTCGGACGGCAGCTCACCGGCGCCGCCGCCCGGCTCCTCGCCCGGCGGCTCCTCGACCGGTGGCGGGACCGCCTCCTCGCCAAGGATCTGCGCCAGCCCATCCTCCACCGTCTCGGCGAAGGCGACCCGGTTCTGCGAGACGAAGATGACGCGGACGAACTCGGGGAAGCGCGCCTGCTCGGACTGCAGGAAGATCGGTTCCATGTAGAGCAGCGAGTCGCCCATGGGCAGCACGATGAGGTTGCCGCGGATCACCCGCGCGCCGGAGCGGTCCCAGAGGGCGAACTGCGCGCTGATCGTGTCGTCCTGCTCGATCCGCGCCTGCACCTGCACCGGGCCGAGTGTCGACGAGTCGGTCGGGAACCTGAAGGCAAGCCGCTGCCCGTAGTGTTCCCCGTCGTTTCGCGCGGCGACCCAGGCGATCATGTTCGGCCGGTTGGCGGCGACCATCGGCTGGATGAGGACGAACTCACCCTCGCTCTCGCCGGGGATCTGCATGATCACGTAGTACGGCTCGCTCGGCACCGCGCCGCCCGCGCTCTCCTGGGCGCTCACCTCGGGCATCGCCCACACGTCCTCGCGGTTGTAGAAGGTGCCGGCACCGCGATCGTCGGGCTGGACGTGGTAGAGCAGGTACGACTCGGTCTGGGCCAGGAAGAGGTCCTCGGGGTAGCGCACGTGCGCCCGCAGCTCGTCGGGCATGGCATCCATCGGCTCGAACATGCCGTCGAAGATCTGCGCGTAGGCGGCGATGATCGGGTCGGTCTCGTCGGCGATGTAGAAGTGCACCGATCCGTCGTAGGCGTCGACCGTGACCTTCACCGCGTTGCGGACATAGTTGGCGCCGGGGAAGACATCGGCCAATGGCTGGGCGTTCGGGTAGCGGTTGCTGACGGTGTAGGCGTCCCAGATCCAGGTCAGCCGGCCGTCGGCCGAGACGATGTACGGGTCGTGGTCGTAGACGAGGAACGGGGCGAGCTCCTGGACCCGCTCGCTGAGGGTGCGCCGGAAGAGGATCTGTGAGTCATCGGTCATCTGGTCGCTGATGAACAGGTTCAGATCGCCGAAGCGCAGCGCGAACAGGATCCGCGCGAACGGGTTGCCGAGGCTGACGCCGGTCTGGCCGTTCCACGTCGTTCGAGCGTCGTCCTCGGAGGCATCGGAGAGCGGATAGTCGAACTCGTTCGTCGTGGTGCGCACGACCTGGTAGCCGTTGTCGACCTCGCCGAAGTAGAGCCGCGGCTCGCCGATCGGCAGGTCCGGGTTGCGGTTGATGCCGCTCACCAGGTAGCGCGGCTCGCCATCGGAGGTGACGGCGTTGACCGGCACGGCGGTGAGGCCGAAGCCGTGGGTGTAGACGAGCCGTTCGTTCGTCCAGGTCTTGGCGGCGTCGTCGAGCAGCTGGGTGTTGAGCTCGCGTGCGCTGAGCATGAGCTGGCGCTGCTCGCCATCGATCTCGTAGCGGTCGATGTCGACATCGGTGAAGTCGTAGTAGCGCCGAATGATCTGCGCCTGGCCGAACGTCTGGAGCAGGGGCCGGTAGTCCCACAGCCGCAGGTTGGCGAGCGTCGCCGCGTTGTCGTCGAACAGCTCGCGGGAGAGCGGCGCCTCGCCCGAGAACTGGCGCTCCTCGATCGTGTCGAGCTCGAACGCCGAGCGCGTCGCCGCGATGTGGTCCGCGATGTACGGCCGCTCGACGTTCAGCTCGTTCGGCTCGACGCTGAAGCGCTGGACGAAGGTCGGGTAGAGCCCGCCCACGACGAAGCTGAGGACGAGCCACGCGCCGCCCGCCAAGGCCAGCAGCCAGAGGGTGCGCGCGAAGATGTTGCCGAGCATGAGCAGCGCGGCGACGAGCGCGACGCCGGTGAGGATCACGAACGCCGGCACCTGCGCGTTGAGGTCGGTGTACGTCGCGGCCTGGAGGGTGCCGTCGACACCCCGGGTCGAGTAGGACAGGTCCGCGATGTCGAGCTGGTAGCCGGCGGCGATCGCGATCAGGAGCAGCGCTCCCAGGATCGACAGATGCGCGCGCACCGGCGCCGTGAGCCGCAGCTGCCACTTCATGGCGCCCGCGGCATAGACCCCCAGCGTGAGCAGGATGATGACGACGAGGGCGGCGATGGCCCATCCCTGGACGAAGCGCAGGAACGGCAGGTCGAAGATGTAGAAGCCGATGTCACGCCCGAAGTGCGGATCGGTCTGCCCGAAGTCGCGCCCGTTGAACCAGAGCAGCACCGTCTCCCAGATGCCCGACCAGGCACCGGCCGAGATCAGACCGATGAACCCGGCCACGACGGCGAGCCCGATCGTCACGGCGCGCGAGACATCGGGCATCTCGAGGCTGCCGAGGCGCCGCACCGGGATGCGCGGCGCGATGCGGCGCGCGGCGATGATGCTGATCAGCGCCGGGACGAAGAACGCGGCCCAGCCGATCGCGAAGAGCGCGAGCTGGCTGAAGAGGCGCGTCGTGAGGATGCTGCGCCGGCCGATGGCGTCGTACCACATCACGTCGGTGATGAGGCCCACTGCGCCGCTCAGCAGGAAGAGCACGACGAGCGCCGCGAAGACGATCAGGCCGATGACGATCCAGCGCCGGTACTGGCCCCAGTCGCCGCCGGCCACCGGGCCGCCGAACGGCGAGCCACCGCCGGTTCCACCGCTGCCACCCGATCCGCGGGTTCCGCTGCGCCGCCGTCCGCTGACCGGGGTCGGCCGCTCGAAGCGGCCCTCCCAGTCGTCCTCCGCGCCGTTGCCACGCGCAGATCCACGGCCCGGCGTTCCGCCGCGTCCGGCGTCGCCCGGGGTTCGGTCGCGTGGTGCGCTGTCACGCCGCGGGATCGGCCGGCCCTCTCGCTGGGCGTCAGCCTCCTGCTGGCGTCGCTGGAGCTCCTCGAGGAGCCGGTCGAGCCATGTCATGCGCCGCCCATGCTAGCCGGGACGTCACGAACGCGGGTCGGCTCCACCATCGCCGTCGCGCTACCATGCGCGCCATGCGCACGATTGCCGAGCTCGAAACCGCCTGGTCCGCGCTGCCTGCTGCCCCGCGCGACGGCGGCAGCATCAGGCTCCTCTGCCGGCGCAGGCCCGGTGGCGTTCACGAGACGCCCGAGTCCGCCGAGCTGACGCCAGCCGGCGGCCTCGTCGGTGACCGATGGGCTGACCGCCGTCCCGGATCGGACCCCGACGGCCAGACCGCCATCACGCTGATGAACGTGGCTGTCGCCGAGCTCGTGAACGGCGGCCGGCTGCCGCTCGACGCACCCGGCGACAACCTCCTCGTCGATCTCGACCTGAGTGAGGAGGCGTTGCCTGCAGGAACGCGACTGGCAATCGGCTCCGCGGTGCTGCGCGTCTCGGAGACACCGCACACCGGATGCAGCACGTTCAGCGGCAAGTTCGGGCTCGACGCGCTGAAGTGGACGCTGACCCCGCTCGGCCGCGCGAACCGGCTGCGCGGCGTGAACTGCAGCGTGGTCCAGGCAGGAACCGTCCGCGTGGGCGATCGCATCGAGGTGCTGGCGCCGGCGCCCGCCTGAGCACCTGGCTCCGCCGGCGGCGCCTCAGCCC
>DAINOY010000090.1:0-6758 GCA_036743735.1 Chloroflexota bacterium | reverse complement strand
GCGGCGGCTGCTTCAGCACGCGGTGGACGAGGCGGCGCGCCTGCTCAAGGCGGACGGCGCGATGGTCTATCTCGTCGACCGCGAGCGCGAGATGCTCCATTTCGGCGTCGACGCGGGAATCCGCAACGCGGAGGCGCGTCAGCTGGTGCGCGACCTGACGATGCCTGTGGGGCACGGCCTCTTCGGCACCGCCATCGAGCGCGGCGAGGTGGTTCGGACGACCGACTACCGCCGCGACCGCAGCTTCACCCACTCGGCCGTGGCCGATCGGATCGTGATGGTTGCGAACATGCGCTCGATGGTCGTGGCGCCACTGATCGCCGAGGGCGAGGCGCTCGGAGCGCTGGGCGCGTACAGCTCGACGATCGACGACTTCGAGGAAGCGGAGATCGCGCTCCTCCGCTCCCTCGCGGAGCACGCGGCGGCCGCAATCTGGAACGCCCGCCTCATCGCGCGGCTCAACGCCTCGCAGCTCGCACTCGCGCACCGGATCGAGTCGGAGCGCACCCTGCGACGGATCGCCGGCCGGGTGGCCGGGCTCCGCGAACCCGAGGAGGTGCTCCAGAGCGTTGTCGAGGCCGCGAAGCGGCTCCTGGGATCGGACGGAGCGCACCTCACGCTCCTCGACCCGACCGGCCAGTTCCTGCGCCCCGAGGTCGTCGCCGGTGGCGCGCAGGGTGAGCTGCACGACTGGATGCGCAGCCTCGAGTTCCCGATCAACGGCGGGATCAACGGCCTTGCCGCGGGCCTGAGCGACGTGGTCTGGACCAGTGACTACGAGGTCGATCCGCGGATCCCGCACGAGCCGGGCGACGCACAGGTGGCCGAGGTGCTGGGCCTGCGCGCCATGGCGGCGGCACCGCTGCGTGGCCCCGACCGCATCGTGCTCGGGACGCTTGCCGTCTCGTACGAGACCGTTCGCACCTTCGACGATGACGACCTGGGGCTGCTCCAGGGGCTGGCCGACCAGGGAGCGATCGCGCTCAGCAACGCGCGGCTCTACCGCGACCTGCACGAGTCGGAGCAGCGCTACCGGTTCCTGGTCGAGAATGCGCCGGACCTCATCTGGTCGGCGGAGGGGAAGGGCTTCTTCACCTACCTGTCCGAGGCGGTCGAGCGCATGACCGGCTGGACCGCTGACGAGCTGCGCGGCCGCCACTTCCGGACGATCGTGGCGCGGGAATCGCAGCGCAGCGTCCTGCGCACGTGGCGTGCGATGCGCGATACCGGCCAGGAGCAGCGCATCCGCTTCATGATGCTGCGCCGCGACGGCAGCCTCCTGCCGGTCGAGATCCGTGCGACGGCGATCCGCGACGGCGAGCGGCTGCTGGGGGCCCACGGCGCCATGCGCGACATGACCGAGGTGGCCAACCTCGAGGCGGAGCTGCGTGAACGCGCCGGTGAGCTCGAACGACGCGTCGAGGGCCAGCGTGCGCTGGCGGAGATCGCGGCCCAGATCACCTCGCTGCGCGATCCGCATCTCGTCCTGGACGAGTCGGTGCGCGAGGCCGCGCGTCTCCTTCACGCCGAGCACGCGGTGATCCAGCAGGTCCAGCCAGGCACTGATGTGCTGGCCGATTTCACCACGCTCGACGAGACGGTTTCGCCAGCCGACCTCGAGACGAACCTCCGGGTCGGGCAGGGGATCGCCGGACGGGCGATCGCGGAACGACGCGTCGTCTGGACCGATGACTACCTGGCTGACGACACCTTCGAGCACACCGATGAGGCTGACGAGTGGATGCGGGAGACCGGCATGCGCTCGCAGATGGCTGCCCCGCTGATCGGCGAAACCGGCGGGGGCGGCGCCCTGAGCGTCTACTCACCGCGCGAGGCGGCCTTCGGACGGGAGGATGCGGAGATCCTTGGGGCGCTCGCCAGCCACGCGGCCATCGTGCTGTCGAACGCGCGCCTGTACCGCGAGGTGAAGACGAGTGCCGAGGCGCTCGCCCGTCGCGTCGAGGCTCAGACTGCGCTGGCCGAGATCGCGACGCAGATCACCTCGATTCGCGAGCCGGACACGGTGTACCAGCGAACCGTCGACGAGGCGCGGCGCCTGCTGGGCGGCGATGCGGCAATCATCGACCTGCTCGACGATGGCACGAACCGCCTCAGCACCTCGATCGGGAATCTCGATGGCGAGCCGCAGGTGATCGGCGAGCAGTCGTTCCTCCACGTCGGCGAGGGGCTCAGTGGCCGCGCCGTCTCGGAGCGGCGCGTGATGCGGACCGGCGACTACCTGGCCGATGACTCCTTCCAGCACACCGTCGACGCCGACGCATTCATGCGCGAGTACGGGTTCCGTTCCGAGATGTCGGCGCCGCTCGCCAGCGAGGAGGGACCGCTGGGGGCCATCACCGTCTTCGCGCGCCGGCGCGACGCCTTCCAGGAAGCAGATGCCGAGCTGATGGAGGCGCTCGCCGCGCAGGCCACGATCGCCTCGGTCAACGCCCGCCTCTACGACGAGCTGCGCAACCGAATCGAGACACAGCGCACCCTGGCGGCGATCGCCGCGGAGATGGCCGCGCTCCACGACCCGTCGAGCGTCATCCAGCGCTCCGTGGCCGCTGCTGCGCGGCTCCTCGGCGCCGACCGGGCACAGGTGAATCTCGTGAGCGATCGCGGCCGGACCCTCGACCGGCCCATCGCCGCGGCACCCGCGCCGCCGTCGGACGAGGACGTCGTCGTTCCGATCGGCTCGGGCGTGGCCGGCATGGCAGCCAAGGAGCGGCGCGTCGTCTGGACCGACGACTACCTCGCCGACCCGTCGTTCCCGCACGACGAGGGCGATGAGCGCATCCGCAACCAGGGCGTGAAGTCGATGATGGCCGCGCCGCTCATCGGCCCGGATCGGCTGTTGGGCACGATCACGGTCCAGGCGGTTCGGCACGCCGCGTTCGATGCGGAGCACGCCGAGATCCTGAAGCTCTTCGCCGACCAGGCGGCGGTGGCGCTGACCAACGCCCGCCTGTATGACGACCTCCAGGAGTCCGAGCGGCGATATCGGTTCCTGGTCGACAACAGCCCGGACATGATCTGGTCGTCCGACGAGGACGGTGCCTTCAGCTTCGTCAGCGGAGCTGTGGAGCGGCTGACCGGGCGCACGGCGGAGGAAGTCATCGGCCAGCACACCGACGTGCTCACCGACGAGGCGTCGATCCCCACCGTTCGTCGCCACGCCAAGGCGATGGAGGAGAACCCCGAGGTCGAGCAGCGGATGCGCATCCTGGTCCCGCACCTCGACGGCCGCAAGATCCCGGTCGAGATTCTCATGCTGCCAACCGTCGAGGACGGCAGGATCGTCGGCATCCACGGCTCGATGCGCGACATCAGCGAGCGCGCCGAGCTCGAGGAGAGCCTGCGCCAGCAGTCCGCCGTCCTGGCGCGCCAGCTCGAGTCGCAGCGCCGCCTGCTGCAGGTCAACGAGACGGTCGTCACGACGCTCGACCCGAACACGGTGCTCGAGGCGATCGCCGACGGTCTGAAGGACGTGGTGGCCTACGACAACCTTGCCATCTACCGCATCGACGACGACATGCTCAACCCGGTCCTGGCGCGGGACCGCGACGCGGACGCGGTGCTGGGCTTCCCGATCCCGCGCGGCCAGGGCCTCACCTGGTGGTCGGTCGAACACCGCGAGCAGGTGCTCCTCAACGATGCGCTCGATGACGACCGCGTCGTCCGGATCCCGGGAACCCCGGCCGATCCCGAGGCGATCATCATCGTGCCGCTCATCTCCGGCGACGAGGTGATCGGCGCCATGAACATCGGTCGGGTGGGTGGGCCGGAGGTCGCCTTCACCGACATTGATTTCGACCTCGTCCAGCTCTTCGCCGGGCAGGCGGCGGTCGCGATCACCAACGCGCGGCTCTACGACCAGCTGAAGGCCTCGGAGCGCCGCTACCGGCAGCTCGTCGACAACAGTCCCGACATCGTCTGGAGCATGGACGCGGAGGGGAAGTTCACGTTCCTCTCCGACTCCCTGGAGGTGCGGACCGGCTACAAGCCGCATGACCTCATCGGCAAGCCGTTCAGCGTGCTGACCGAAGCCACCGCCAAGGCCGATGCCGACGCCGCGTGGGAGCGGATGAAGCGTGAGCCCGAGCGCGAGCATCGGCTGCGCCTCCAGCTCCCGCTTCCGACGGGAGAGCTGGCACCGTCCGAGGTCGCGATGATCGGGCGATTCACCGACGGCCGGTTCACCGGCGCGCACGGCAGCGTTCGCGACATCACCGAGCGAGAGCGGCTCGAGGCGGACCTCCGCCGCCAGGCCGCGGAGCTCGCCGCGGGCCAGGAGCGAGCCCATCTCGCGCGTGAGCTGCACGACTCGGTGACCCAGGCGCTGTTCAGCATGGGCCTCACGATGCGCGCGCTGGAGCTGCTCCTCGAATCCGACCCGACGGCCGCTCGCCAGAAGCTCGTCGAGCTGCGCGACCTGCAGAAGGACGCGCTGGCCGAGATGCGCACGCTCCTCTTCGAGCTTCGGCCGCAGAGCCTCGAGAAGGACGGCCTGGTGCAGGCGGTGCGAACCCACGCTGCGGCGGTGCAGGGCCGCACGGGGCTATCAATCACCGTCGACGCCGAGCCCCTCGAGCGGCCGCCGATCGAGGTCGAAGAAGCCTTCTACCGCATCACGCAGGAGGCGATCCACAACATCGTCAAGCACGCGGCGGCCCAGAACGCGTCGGTTCGCATCACGCGGCCGGACGGCGGTCTCGTCCTCGAGATCACCGATGATGGCGCCGGATTCGAACCCGATCGCGTGCCCCGCGGGCACCTTGGCCTCGTCGGGATGCGTCAGCGAGCCGACCAGATCGGCGCCGACCTGGCGATCGAGAGCGCGCCGGGCGACGGCACGACGATCCGCGCCACGCTCACGGACCCCGAGACGGCCTCGGCCAAATGACGTAGAGGCGCTGCGCCGAACGTCAGAGGCTCTCGACCGAGCGCGAAACTTAGACTGAGTCCATGCTTCAGTCCGATGGCGCCGCCGTCGCTGCCCCGGTTCCCCGTGTCGCCATCGTGGATGCCGACCGTCGCATCCGCCAGAGCCTCGCCGATCTCCTGCGACTCGGTGGCGTCGACGTCATCGGCACCGCGGGGGACGTTCGTGAGGCACTGGACCTCAACCGGCGCCTGCACCCCTCGATCCTCATCGTCGACCCGCGCCTCCCCGACGTGGAAGCCGGCGCCGCCCTCATCAGCTCGCTGCACCTCGCTCGCCCGGACCTGCGCGTCATCCTCATGGGTTGGGGCGCCGACCCGGAGTCGATCATCCCGACCGATGCGGTCTGCGCCTTCGTGGCCAAGGGCGCTGCTCCCGAGGAGTTCATCGCCGCCACCGTCGCCGCCTGCGGGCACTGAGGCCTGGCGCGTTCCGGTGCCGGCGTCAGCGCCCGCCGGTCCGGAAGTCGACGTCGAGCACGCGCTTCGGTGGTTGCGCTCGCGGGTTTCCGCCCGCTACCACGGTGGCTGGTGATACGCAGAAGGAAGCGTCTCGCTGAGGGGTGTTGAGCGTCTCCGTGAGCGTGGCAACGCTACCGATCGCCATGATTCGGGCGCTGCAACCGCTCTAGCACCCCTCAGCCCTACAACCGCATTGCCTCGCGGATCGCCCCAAGGTCGGCCGGCACCGGCGTGAGCGTCCCCTCCTCGGCCTGCACGGCATCCGGGTCCTTCAGGCCGTGGCCGGTGAGGATGCACATGACCGTCTCCTCGGGCCCGATGCGGCCCTCGCGCACGAGGCGGCGCACCCCCGCGACCGGTGCCGCCGAGGCCGGCTCGCAGAAGATGCCCTCGAAGCGGATTACATCGTGCTGCGCGGCGAGGATCTCTTCGTCGGAGAGCGCCTCGATCACGCCGCGTGACTCGTCGCGCGCCGCGATGGCGCCGTCCCACGAGGCCGGGTTGCCGATCCGGATCGCGGTGGCGCGCGTCTCGGGGTGCTCGACAGGCTCGCCGCGCACGATGGGCGCGGCGCCCTCCGCCTGAAAGCCGAGCATGCGCGGCCGCCCGGCGGTCCTGCCGCTCCTCGCGTACTGCACGAAGCCCCGCCAGTAGGCGGTGATGTTGCCGGCGTTGCCGACCGGCAGGGCCAGCGCGTCCGGCGAGCGGCCCAGCGCGTCGCACACCTCGAAGGCCGCGGTCTTCTGTCCCTCGATCCGGTCGGGGTTGATGCTGTTGACGACGGCCGCGGCGCCTTCCTCGCCGAGGCGTCGCACGGCCATCAGCGCCTCGTCGAAGTTGCCTTCGATCATGATCAGCTGCGCCCCGGCGGCGAGCGCCTGGGCCAGTTTGCCGCGCGCCACGTTGCCGGCCGGCAGCACGACGTAGCACGGGATCCCGGCCGCCGCCGCGTACGCCGCAGCCGATGCCGAGGTGTTCCCGGTCGAGGCGCAGATCACCGCCTGCGCACCCGCCGCGAGCGCCCGATTGACGGCGAGCACCATCCCACGGTCCTTGAAGCTGCCGGTCGGGTTGGCGCCCTCGACCTTCAGGTGCAGGTTGGCAAGACCGATGTCGTCGCCCAGCCGTCGGGCATGGATGAGCGGCGTGTCCCCCTCGCCCAGGGTGATGGGGAATGCCTCACCCTCGCGCGCAACGAGGTCTCGGTAGCGCTCGAGCAACGGCGGCGCGACCCGCTGGCGTGGGGTATCGGTCATGCGCTGGCCAGCCGTCGCAGGGTCGGCTCGAGCGCGCCGATGGACTCGACGGTGATCGGGTCGAGCACCAGCTGGACATGGCCGACGCCGGCATCA
>DAINOY010000089.1:0-6816 GCA_036743735.1 Chloroflexota bacterium | reverse complement strand
GCGACGCCTCCGAATGCGGCAGCAGACGCATCGATCAGTGCATCGGCGACCGGACCGATGTTGCCGGCATCGGTCGAGTCGAACGTCGAGCAGACCTTGAAGTACGTGCGCCCCGCGCCTCGGTCGCGCAGCCAGCGCCACGCGGCGAGCGACTCGGCCACCGCGCGGTCGGCAGCGACGGTGCGGGTCTTGAGGCCGATCACCGCGACATCGGTCTCAGGCAAGGCGTGCGGCCCGGGAACACCGAAGGCCAGCGCCACGCTGAGGCCTCCGCGCCGGAAGGCGCTCGCGACATCGGTGGCTCCGGTGTAGTCGTCGGCGATGCAGCCGATCATCGGGCTGGCTGGGGCATGGGTCCAAGGGTAGGCCAGCCGCGGCGACGCGGAGCCGGATTGGGCACGGCGAGCCAGATGTCCTAGGGTTTGCACCGTGAGCCGTGAGACCGAGGAGTTCAACCGGCGTCTGCTCCGCGCGCGCGACGCGATGGACCGCGCCTACGCCGAGCCGCTCGACGTGGCGTCCGTGGCCGCCGTCGCGCACGTCTCGCAGGCGCACTTCATCCGAAGCTTCCGGAACGTCTTCGGCGAGACGCCGCACCGCTACCTCCAGCGGCGCCGGGTCGAGCGGTCGATGTTCCTGCTGCGCGAGACGGATCGCCGGGTGACCGACATCTGCCTCGACGTGGGGTTCAGCAGCCTCGGCACGTTCAGCCGCACGTTCCGCGACATCGTCGGCGAGTCGCCGACCCACTATCGTGCCGGCCACGGACCGATCGTCGCCCCGAACTGCGTGCAGCTCGCCGCGATGCGGCCGCGGTTCGCCGCCGACCCGCCCACGCAATCGAGCAGCTTCGGAGAAGCGTCCGTCGCGGCCGCTCCCTAGGCTCGGGGCAGCCAACCTATGCAGCACAGCCAGGAGGCATGTCATGCCTGACACGAAGACCAGCAAGCGCACCACCCGGCGCGAGGAAGCGTCGTCCGAATGGACCGATGAAGAGCGGGCCGCGATGAAGGAGCGCGCCAGGGAGCTGAAGCGAGCGAAGCGTGACGGCGCCAAGGTCGACGGCGAGCAGGACCTGCGCGAGAAGATCGCCGAGATGGACGACGTCGACCGCGACATGGCGGAACGGCTGCACGCCCGGATCATGGAGGCGGTGCCGCACCTCGAGCCGCGCACCTGGTACGGCATGCCTGCCTGGGCCAAGGACGGCAAGGTCCTGTGCTTCTTCACGCCAGCCGCGAAGTTCAAGGAGCGCTATTCGAGCTTCGGCTTCCAGACCGTGGCGAACCTCGACGACGGCAACACGTGGCCGACGTCGTGGGCGCTCACCAAGCTCACCGCCGCCGAGGAGCAGCGCATCGCGGACCTCGTGAAGAAGGCGGCGAGCTGAGCCGGCGCGCCGGCCGTCCGTCGGCGCTGTGAATCGAGCAGTTCTGGAGAAGCCGTCACGGCCGCCGCTGCCTAGCCTGAAGGCGGTCCATTCGATACCGACAAAGGAGCAAGCCGATGATCACCAAGCTCAACGTTGCCTCGATCTACGTCCTCGACAAGGAGGAGGCCCTCGACTTCTACGTCAACAAGCTGGGGCTCGAGAAGGGCAACGACGTCCGCCAGGGTGACTACCGATGGCTGACGGTGCGCGTGCCTGGCGCCGAGACAGAGATCTCCCTCGAGCAGCCTGGCGCGCCGCTGCACGACGACGCGACGGCTGAGCAGCTGCGCGAGCTCATCACCAAAGGGGCGCTGGGCGGACTGGTCTTCAACACCTCCGATGCGCAGGGTCTCTACGAGAGCCTGAAGGCGCGCGGGGTGACAGATTTCACCCAGGAGCCGACCGAGCACTTCTACGGCACCGATATGGGCCTCCGCGACCCGTTCGGCAACCACATTCGAATCCTGCAGCAGGGCAAGGTCCCCGCAGAAGCCACCGCCTGACCCCTGTCTGCCTGAGGGCGGGTCGTCGCGCATGCGTCGTGGCGGCCGCCCTCGGCCTTGCGAATGCCGCCTGAGTCTCACATCTGGAGCCGGCGGGTAGAATGAGCGGCCACGCGCCTGTAGCTCAGTGGATAGAGCGTCGGCCTCCGGAGCCGAAGGTCGCAGGTTCGAATCCTGTCGGGCGCGCCACACCAGCTTCCGGCCTGGCAGGAATCCGCGAGATGCTCGAGTTGCACACCACTCGCTGAGGCCTGCCTGCGTCGCGGCGCAGGCGCGCATGACGGGTCTGAATCCGTCCCATAGGTCCCGCGACGACGCGACATTCGGCTCTCGCACGCACCGCACCTCGGTTCCATGCTCCCCGGATCGCAGGCTCACCCTCGATGTGCAGCCGGCACACCGGCGCAGGCCTGGAGTGACAAAGGAGCACGACGATGACGCGCGTGCTGATCGTCAACCACGACCAAGACGAGGCCGACATCGAGGCCGAAGAGCTGCGCAAGGCTGGCTACGAGGTGGACCAGTGCGCGGGGCCGTCATGGGGCGGCGCATGCCCGGTGATGAACGGGGCTCGCTGCTGGCAGGTGGACCTGGCCGACGTCCTCGTCTACGACGAGTGGACGCTCGCCGATGGGCGCCGGGACCTCGTCGCGGACATCAAGCTCATGCATGTCGACAAGCCGCTCGTCCTCGGCCCGCGCGGAACGCGCAGCTCGACGCGCGGCGGAACAACGACCGCGCTCGTCGACGCGATCGAGGAGGCGCTCAAGGCAGGTCCTGCGATCCCGGCGCCCGGTCTCGCCCGGCGAATCGACCATCCGTCATTCCCACGCTGGTAGGCACCGGTCAGCGCTGGCGCGCCACGTCACCAACGCAGGGCGAACCCGGCGAGCGACATCCCCAGCGGCAGGAACGCACTCGGTCGGCGCAGCAGGGTCCGCGCGTCCATCGCGGCCGAGTATAGGCCCCGACCGCTGGAGCACCATAACGGGTTGATGTGGACGCTATGATCCTCGCCGGCCCGCCGCGCGCAGCTCAGGCGCCGGCACCAACCTCGCGTCGGTTGGCCAAGGGGCCTTCGGTGATCCGGCGGCGCCCTGCCCATCACACGGCCCGGCCGGGGGAGTTGGAGGAGACCTGGATGAAGCGATTCCGTCTACCCGCAGCGCTGTTCGCGCTGCTCCTCTTCGTCGCGGCCTGCAGCGGGCCCGGAGCCTCGCCGAGCAGCGAGGAGGAGAGCGTGGCACCGAGCCAGGCCGAGAGCCAGGCCGAGGAGAGCCAGGCGCCCGAAGGGCCTGACAAGCTCGTCATCGGCTTTGTACCGTCGAGCGAGGCGGGCCAGCTGGTCGAGGACATCCAGCCGCTGGCCGACTACCTGACCGAGCAGCTCGGCATCCCCGTCGAGGGCACGGTCACGAACGATTACACCGGCCTGGTCACCGCCATGGAGACCGGCCAGGCGCAGATCGGCGCCCTGCCGCCGTACGGCCTGATCCAGGCCATCGACCGCGCCGATGCCGAAGTGATCCTGCAGTCGGAGCGCAACGGCTCGGGCACGTACCACACGCAGTTCTTCACGAACAACCCGGACAAGTACTGCACGATCTCGGAGCCCGAGGAGAACACGCGTGTCGTCAACGATGCCGACGTCACGTACCTCAACTGCAACGGGACGGCGCATGGCCCGACCGACACTCCCGAGGGCCCGACGGGCCTCGATGCGCTGACCAACCTCGCCCCGGGCACGATCGTGTCGTTCGTCGAGCAGACGTCGGCGTCGGGCTACATCTTCCCGGCGACGGTGCTCATCACGAACGACATCGATCCGGAGGCGGACATCGAGCCGCTCTTCGCCGGCAGCCATGACGCATCGGTCATCGCCGTCTGCGAGGGTCAGGCCGAGGTCGGCGTGAGCTTCGACGATGCGCGGACGATCGCCACAACCGATTGCGACGTGGCGAACAAGGTCGTCGTGTTCGCCTACGGCCCCGAGATCCCGAACGACGGCATCGCCGTTTCGGGTGACCTCCCCGACGATCTGAAGGACCAGATCGCGCAGGCGCTCAAGGACTACGCGGATACCGAGGAGGGCGCCGCGGTGCTCGACTCGATCTACCAGATCACGGCCTTCACCGATCCGAACGTCGATGCGCTCGAGCTCGTCCGCCAGGCGGTCGACGAGCTCGGCTACGGAGGCTAGCCAGGACCGATGGAATGGGGCCCGCCACGGGCCCCATTCCGCCTCTTCACGCCGATGATCCGCTTCGAGAAGGCATCGGTCACCTACCCGGGTGGCGTCCATGCCCTCAAGGACCTGACGCTCGAGATCCCCGACGGCGAGATGGTCGTCATCGTCGGGCTCTCGGGCGCCGGCAAGTCCACGCTGATCCGCGCCATCAACGGCCTCGTCCCGCTCAGTGGCGGTGACGTGACGATCGATGGCGTCAGCGTGCGCCATGCGCGGCCCGCCGAGCTTCGGAAGCTGCGCTCGAAGATCGGCATGATCTTCCAGACCTTCAACCTCGTGAAGCGCACGAGCGTCCTCAACAACGTCCTCATGGGGCGGCTGCACAGCACCGGGACGCTGCGCTCACTGATCGGGTGGTATCGGCCCGACGACGTCGAGATCGCGATGCGCGCGCTGGAGCGGGTCGGGATCGTCGAGAAAGCCTACGTGCGCGCCAGCAACCTGTCCGGCGGCCAGCAGCAGCGCGTCGGCATCGCCCGGGCACTCGCCCAGGAGCCAACCATCATCCTGGCCGATGAGCCCGTCGCCAGCCTCGATCCGCCGACCAGCCACGTCGTGATGCGCGACCTCCAGCACATCAACCGCGACCTGAAGATCACGACGATCGTCAATCTCCATTTCCTGGACCTCGCCCGGGTCTACGGCGAGCGGATCATCGGCATGCGCGCCGGCGAGCTCGTGTACGACGGCACCGCGCAGCAAGCCGATGAGCATGTCTTCCGTGACATCTACGGCCGCTCGCTGACCGCCGACGACGTCATGGGCGAGCCGACCGCGGCACCCGCCGGCGTATGACCGCCGTCGCGGGACCCGGCGAGCGCCCCGCGAAGCCACGCGCCTCGCTCGCGGTCCCGATCGGTCTCGTCGTCTTCGTCGCCCTCACCTGGCTCTCGGTGAGCGAGGAGTTCGGCATCGGCGTCAACCTCGGCGAGCTGGCGGAGAGCATCACGCGCGGGGCCGGGATCATCGGTGAACTGCTGGCGCCGAACTGGGAGTTCCTGCCGCGCACCATCGAGCCGATGCTCGAGACGTTCAAGATGGCGGTCATCGCGTCGGTGATCGGCTGCGGCGTGGGGCTGCCGCTCGCCTTCATCGTCTCGCGGGTCACCGCGCCGAACACGCCGACGATGCTCCTGGGCCGCTCGATCCTGAGTGTCATCCGGGCGATCCCGGACATCCTGTACGCCCTCGTCTTCGTCGCGGCGGTCGGCATCGGGCCGCTGCCGGGCATCGCCGCGCTCGTCTTCTTCAACCTCGGCGTCGTCTCGAAGCTGCTCTCCGAGACGGTCGACGGGGTCGACCCCGGGCCGATCGAAGCGGCGCGCGCCGGCGGCGGCAACCGGACGCAGACCGTGCGATGGGCCGTCCTGCCGCAGGTCCTGCCGAACTACGTGGCCTACGCGCTCTACACGTTCGAGCTGAACATCCGCGCCTCGACGGTCATCGGCATCGTCGGCGCCGGTGGCATCGGCTACCTGCTCATCGGGCAGTACCGCTTCTTCGCCTGGAGCAACGTGTCGGTGATCATCGTCGAGCTCTTCGTCCTGGTGCTGGTCATCGAGTTCGTGTCGATCTGGCTGCGGCGGAGGCTCGTGTGACGGCGGCGAGCCTGGCGACGGCGCGGCCCGCGCGGCCCTCCCACGCAAAGCGCAACCTGGCGCTGCTCGGGGTCGCGCTGATCGTGCTCTGGGCCGTCGTCACCGTCGGCGTCGACGCGACGAAGATCCTGGAGCTGCCCGGAGGCATCGCGCTCGTCTTCTACAAGATGTTCCTCGAGTTCGGGCCGGACTGGAGCTACCTCGGCACAGCCGTGGAGGGGATGATCGAGTCGCTCGAGATCGCGTGGGTCGGGACGATCCTGGGGGCCATCATCTCGCTCCCGCTGGGTTTCTTCGGCGCGAAGAACATTTCCAGCGGCCTCATCTCGAACGTCATCCGGCAGCTGCTCAACGCGATCCGCGCCTTCCCGGAGATCGTGCTCGCCATCGCGATCTTCATCCCGATTGCCGGGCTCGGCCCGGTGGCCGGGGCGCTCGCGATCGGCCTGCATTCGGTCGGGACGCTCGGCAAGCTGACGGCCGAGGTGATCGAGGGCATCGACCCTGGCCCCGTCGAGGCGGCGCGGGCCAGCGGCGGCCGGTCGCTCCAGGTGCAGCGCTGGGGCGTCCTGCCGCAGGTCCTGCCCGAGATCATCGCCTTCTGGCTCTACCGCTTCGAGATCAACATCCGCGCCGGCGCGATCCTCGGCGCCGTCGGCGCCGGAGGCATCGGCTTCAGCCTGCAGCAGACCCTCGTCTTCAAGCGCTTCCCCCTGGCCGGCACGGCGATCATCGTCGTCGTCGTCGCCACGATCCTCGTCGACATGGCCTCGGGCTGGGTGCGACGACGCATCATCGAGGGCGCCGGTGCGAAGCGGGTCAGCGGCGAGCCGATCGAGGAGCCGTCACTCGCCGGAGCGGGCGTGGCCGAGGGCTGAGGCCCGGCTGGTTCGCTGAGCGAGCCGCTCTGCGCACGGCGGGGGTCTCTGGCGCGATCCGGCTCGCTGAGCGAGCACATCTTCGCGGGGACCGACGCTCTGGCGCGTTCCGGCTCGCTGAGCGAGCACATCTTCGCGGGGCGGGCCGCTCTGGCGC
>DAINOY010000088.1:0-6901 GCA_036743735.1 Chloroflexota bacterium | reverse complement strand
GCGGCGTGGCTGCCGAAGGTCAAGCCCGGCGGCTGGCTTTCCGGCGACGACTACGACCCGATCAAGTGGCCCGAGGTAGTGCGGGCCGTCCACGAGCTGCTGCGGCTCGTTGAGATCGACCCCGGTCACCGCCTCGAAGCGCCGTTTGAACCACAGGTCGTGCGGCGCCAGTGAGACGCGCAGCAGGTCGAGGGCGTTGCCCAGGTCGTCGCCGTCGATCTCGCCGATCAACAGCTCCCCCTCCACTGGGCCACCGCCCAGGGACCAGGTGGCCGACCTGGTCCCGATCCGTCGTGCGGATGACTCCTGCTCGGCACGGCGCGAACCAGCCAGCTCACTGACGAGCTCACGGGCCGCCTCCCCCCGGCCGGGCAGGATCCTCACGACGATGCAGCGCGTCTGCATGCGATCGAGCATGCTCGCTCGGCGCGCGGGGCACATCCGAAGGAGCCTTAGATTTCCCTTCGGACCGCCTTAGATGGCCCGATGTCGCCGGCGGGAGGACTCCCAGGGTGGTCGCCTCGGCTGTCTGGGACCAGAGTCGTGTCTTCCATTGCTTCCCTAGACGCCTGAGTCAAAGGTCCATTCCTGATCCCAGGTGGTTTCATTGTCATACCTGACGATCACGCGGCCGCCGGAAAAGAGTCGACCAGGCTCACACGGAGGGTTGCGCTCGCAAGTGACCGTGACGTGCACGATCGTGGCGGCGTAGCTCGGATGAGGGCCAGCGATCACGTTTGAGGCCAGGTCGTGGCAGGTTTCCGCGGGAACGTCGCGGCATTCGATCAGATCCGCTGTCGAGGGTACGGGAGAGATCGCATCGGGCGGCGGCGACTCCGAAGGCGTCGAAGGGCCAGGTCCACACGCCGTCAGGAGAAGAACCAACACTGGCGCCAGACGACGTACGACCACGCTGCCGATGCCCTCTTCACAACTTCGACCGTCCGACCCCTGCATGGTCGGACGTGGCGAGCTGCCGGCGCATCAGCATTCGCCTTAGATTTCTGGCCGTTCCTCATCTTCAGCCGATGGCGCTGCGAGGCTGCCTGATGTGGCTGAGAGCCTGAGGCCAGCGCCGGCCATCGCGACGCGGTTCGAGACTCCGAGCTTGCCCTTGATGTTCGTGACGTGGACGCTCACCGTCTTCGAGCTGATGAAGAGCAGTGTCGCGATCTCCGCGTTCGAGCGGCCAGCCGCGACGAGGGCGAGCACCTCGCGCTCCCGCGGCGTGAGGTCGATACCCGGCCGGGCGACTGGGCCGTCCGCCCCGCCGTCGGCGACGACGCGCAGTCGCGCACGACGCGCGACGTCGTCGATCCACGTCAGCAGCGGCCTGGCGGCGAGGCGGGCCGCGACCTCGCGGGCGGTTCGCAGAGCTCGTTCGGCATTCGGACGCGCGTCACCTCGGGCCAGCCACGCCTCGCCCTCACGCCAGCGCGCGATCGCCGCATCGAGGACGTGCTCCTGCGCCCCGAGCTCGTCTGCTGCCTCGGCCCAGCGCTCCGGCTCCGCCTTGCCCAGCGCGCGGCTGTACTCCGCGCACATCCACAGTTCGTCCATGATCGCGTGGCGGCCAGGGCGTTCAACGGCGGCGCGCAGCGCGCTCAGGTGGCCGTCGAAGCGCGCCATCAGCGACGCTGCCTCGGCCTCGAGCTCACCGAGGGCCGCCGCATCGTTGCGGGCACGGGCGATGGCCGCGAGGTCTGCCGCGGCCCACATCCCGCGGATCAGCAGCCAGCGCCACTCGGACGAGCGCGGCGGCTGACCCTGCGCCTCGATCGCGGCGATCCCGGCCCGCGCATGTCGCAGTGCCACCTCCGGCTGGCCGGCCATGAGCGCGACGTGCGCCAGCTGTTCCTGCGGGCCGGTCCAGCCGGTGACCCGCTCAGCAGAGGGCTCGACCTCCCACTCGCCGATGGAGCGCCGCACCTCGTCCCAGTCGCCGCGGCTGGCGGCGAACTCGCTCCGCACGAGGTCGAGCCAGCGCGACGGCAGGCCGGGCGTCGCGCGCGATAGCCCCTCGGCGATGAGTCGCTCGGCAAGATGCCACTCACCGAGCAGGTACGCGCGATCGACGGCGATCGCGGTCATCGTCGCGCCATACGTGTACTCCAGGTGCGCGTTGGCCAGCCGCTCGAGGCCCTCGCGTACCGTCTCGAACGCCTCGCGGAGGCGTCCCGCCGCATGCAGCGCCTCGGAGAGGTTGGAGCGCTCGACGGCCTCGTCGTCGAGCCGCCCGGCGCGCGCCGCGGCCTCGCACGCGCTTCTCAGCTCCTCGATCGCCGGCTCGACCTCGCCGAGCAGCAGCAGGGCGGTGCCCAGCGTTCCGCGCGCCCGCGCCTCCTCCTCGCCAGCACCGATCCGCGCCGCGATCGCCACGGACTCCTCTGCCAGGCTGCGCGCCTCCTCGATGTCCGGCCCCATCAGCAGCGCCGACGCGAGGCGCGAGACGACCCAGGCGCGCTCCGCGCTCTCAGGCTCGGCCGGCACGAGCCGAACCGCCTCGCGGCGGTGAGCGGTGAAGCGAGCGCGATCGCCGGCCAGCCAGTAGGCCTCGCCGGCCCGCGCATGGAGGAGGCCGAGGGTCACCGGATCCGCCTCGTCGGCCAGCGCGATGCCCGACTCCCAGAGCTGCATCGCCCGCGCGAACTCTCCGCTGCGCTCGGCGGCCTCGGCGGCCATCGCGGTCAGCTGCTGCATCGTCAGCCCGGTGGCGGCGAGCGCATCGGGCTCAGCCTCCGCGATCGCCAGCGCGCGCTCCAGGTGGTCGAACGCCTCGGCCTGGGCAAAGGCCGCCGTCGCCGTTCGCGCGGCAGCCAGCAGCGCCGGCAGCGCCCGGCGCTCCGCCCCGGCTCGCAGCCAGTGGTTCGCCAGCTCGGCGGCGGCCCGCGCCGGCGACGAATCGCCAAGCGCGGGGCTGGCCTCCAGCGCCTCGGCGTAGGCAGCGTGCAGCCGCAGGCGCTCACCGGGAAGCAGGTCGTCGTAGATCGCCTCGGCGATGAGTGGGTGACGGAATCCGTAGCGGCCGGTGGCCGCGTCCGAGATCAGGATCGCGCGGTCGACCGCTTCGCGCAGCGAGGCAAGCAGCTCTTCCGGAGGCAAGCCCGCCACCTCTTCGAGCAGCGGATGGGTGACCGAGACGCCAACCGCCACGACCCGCAGCAGCCGCCGCGTCCGGTCCTTCAGCCCGCGGGCGCGTGACAGCAGGACCCCGCGCAGCGAGCTCGACAGTGCGATCGCGTCGCCTCCAGGCGCGACGAGCTCCTCGGTGAAGAACGGATTCCCATCGCTGCGCGCCCAGGTCTGGGCCAGCAGATCTGCCGACGGCGAGCCGCCGACGAGCGCGGCCACGTGCGCATCGTGCTCGGCGCGCGAGAAGCGTTCCAGGCTGAGCTGCGCGACGCGCTCCAGGCGCCCGAGCTCGGCGAGCTGCACGGTGAGCGGATGGCGCGCATGCAGGGCATCGGTCCGCACGGTGGCGACAAGAACGATCCGCGCGGCATCCAGGGTCCGGGCCAGGAAGCCGATCAGCTCGCGCGTGGAGCGGTCGACCCATTGCAGATCCTCGATGACGAGCATGAGTGGCGCCTGGCGTCCCAGCCGGCCGAGGACGCCCAACAGCTGGCCGTACAGGCGCGTCTGGGCCAGCGTCGCCGGCGCTGAACGGTGGCTGACCTCGATCGCCGCCTCGAGCTCTGGGAAGAGCTGCGCGAGCTCTGGCCGCGCGCGTCCGATCGCCTCATTCGCGGCGGCGTCGCCATCGACTGCCGCCTGGACGACGGGGCGCAGCGCCTCGAGGATCGGGACGTAGGGAAGGTTCGCCTCGTCGATCTCCAGCGCACCGCCGACGAGGACGCGCCCGCCGGCGGCGACCACCTCCCGACCCAGCTCCGCCACGAGGCGGGACTTCCCCACCCCGGCCTCGCCCACGACGAGCACGGTTGCGGCACCGGACCCCGCGGCGGCCCGCTCGAAGATGGCGCGAAGCCGGGCAAGCTCGACCTCACGACCAATGAAGACGGAGCTCGAACCGGCGCGCACCATGCCAAACAGTACGCCCGAACGCCACCATTTGAGCAAGAACGATCAAGCCTTCGACCCGACCGATGTCGCAGGATGGGCGGCATGAGCACGCCAAGCGACACGTTCGCAGCGTTCCTGAGGTCGGTCACCGCAACGCTCGACGAGCCCGAGCTGCGCGGTCCGGAGCTGGCGGCGCGGGCTCACCTTTCGCGCCATCACTTCGACCGCCTCATCCGCGCGACGGCGGGCGAGTCACCGGCGCGTTTCCGGCGCCGGGTTCTGCTCGAGCGAGCGGCGTTCCGGCTCAGGTCGGGCAGGGTCGGAATCCTCGACGTCGCGGTCGAAGCCGGCTATGGGTCGAACGAGGCGTTCACGCGGGCGTTCCGACGGGCCTTCGGGCAGGCCCCATCGGCCTGGCGTCGCATGCGGCGGTCGATCCAGATCTCGTCGCCGAACGGCGTGCACTTCCATCCGCCGGGCAGCCTGCGGCTGCCGGCCGAACACGAGGTGAGCTCCATGAATCTCCTGCTCAAGATGGTCCAGCATCACATCTGGCTGGTCCACCAGCTCGTCAAACGTGCCGCCACGCTCGATCCCGGCCAGCTCGACGCCGCGATCGTCCTCTCCGTCGAGGGCGTCGACGACGACCCGACGATCCGATCCCTCCTGTCGCGGCTGGTGGGCCAGATGGACATGTGGACCAGCGCGATCGAGGGCCGGCCTTACGACTTCGGCATCGAGCGCGGGGAGTCGCTCGACGGGATCGCCACGCGCCTGGCACGCATCGGTCCGGCCTTCGAAGCCGAGGTGCAGCGGGTGATCGATGAGGGCAGGCTCGACGACACGTTCGTCGACGCGACCTGCGATCCGCCGGAGGTCTTCACCTATGGCGGGATGATCGCCCACGTGCTGACCTTTGCGGCCCATCGCCGCACCCTCGTGCTCGGCGCCCTGGCGTCGGCGGGGGTGACCGATCTCGGCGCCGGCGACCCGGGCAAGTGGGTGGCGCAGGTGGCCTGACGCTCCTGGGCCCGGTTGCGAGCCCATCGGTCCACCCTCCACACTGCGCGCATGGACAAGCGCTGGCAGGACCACCAGGACCGATGGGCGCGCGAGCGCCTCGACCCCGCGCTGGAGCGCGCGCCGGAGCGCAAGGCTCGCTTCATCACCCAGTCGGGCGTCGAGATCGAGCGCGTGTACACACATGCCGATCTCGCGGATCCGGCGAACGACCCCGATGCCGGCCGGCCGCGGTATCGGTTCAGCCCATCCGCCGACGGCGAGCCGGGCTGGGACCTCGTCGATGACCTGGGGCTGCCGGGTGAGCCGCCGTTCACGCGCGGGATCCATCCCACCGGGCACCGCGGCCGCCTGTGGACGATGCGCATGTTCGCCGGCTTCGGCACCGCCGAGGACACGAACGACCGCTTCAAGAAGCTGATCGCAGCCGGCGGCACCGGCCTCTCGATCGCCTACGACATGCCGACCCTCTATGGCTACGACCACGACGAGCCGATGGCCGAGGGCGAGTTCGGCACCTGCGGCGTCGCGGTCTCGAGCCTGGCCGACATGGAGATCCTGCTCGACGGGTTGCCGGTCGGTGAGATCAGCACCTCGATGACGATCAACTCCCCCGCCGCGATGATCTGGGCGATGTACATCACCGCGGCCGAGAAGATGGGCGTGCCCCGCGCTCAGCTGGCGGGAACGCTCCAGAACGACATCCTCAAGGAGTTCATCGCTCAGAAGGAGTACATCTTCCCGCCCGCCCCGTCGCTGAAACTCGTGACCGACACGGTGGAGTGGGGCACTCGAGAGCTGCCGCGCTGGAACACGATCTCGATCTCCGGCTATCACATCCGCGAGGCGGGCTCGACCGCGGTGCAGGAGCTGGCCTTCACCATCGCCGACGGCATCGCCTACGTCGAGGACGCCCTGACCCGCGGGATGCGCTTCGACGACTTCGCGCCCCGGCTCTCGTTCTTCTTCAACTCGCATAACGACTTCTTCGAGGAGATCGCCAAGTTCCGGGCCGCGCGCCGCATCTGGTACAAGCTGTGCCGCGAGCGCTTCGGCGCCGAGAATGAGCGCTCCACCTGGATGCGCTTCCACACCCAGACCGCCGGCGTATCGCTCACCGCGCAGCAGCCCCTGAACAACCTGACCCGCGTCGCGATCCAGGCGCTCGCCGGTGTGCTCGGTGGCACGCAGTCGCTGCATACCGATGCGTATGACGAGGCATGGGCGGTTCCGTCGGAAGATGCCGCACTCCTCGCCCTTCGCCAGCAGCAGGTCATCGCGGAAGAGTCAGGCGCGGCGAACACCGTCGACCCGCTGGCGGGCTCGTACTTCGTCGAGACGCTGACGAACCAGACGGAGCAGGCCGCGTGGCGCTACATCGCGCGCATCGACGAGATGGGTGGCATGGTCCGCGCCCTCGAGGCCGGCTATCCACAGGGCGAGATCGCCGACGCCGCGTACGAGCAGGCGCGCGAGGTGGAGGCGCACGAGCGCGAGATCGTCGGCGTCACGAAGTACGCGGACCCGGACGAGGAGCTGCGCATCCCGCTGCTCGAGATCAGCTCCGAGCAGGAGCGGCGCCATCTCGACCGGCTGGCGCGCGTGCGCACGGAGCGGGACGCCGCGGCGCACGCGGCGGCCATGCGACGCCTCGAGGACGAGGCGCGCCGTGGCGACGTCAACCTCATGCCCGCCATCCTCGAGGCGGTGCAGGCGTACGCCACTATCGGCGAGATGTGCGGCGTCCTCCGTGGCGTCTACGGCGAGTACCGCGAGCCACTCGCCGTCTGAGGCTCGCGCCGGGCTCGAGTTGTCATCTGTCCGTCCTGGCGACATGACGGGCCATGAGACCCCGAGT
>DAINOY010000087.1:0-7109 GCA_036743735.1 Chloroflexota bacterium | reverse complement strand
GAAACGGTTCGCGGTCGCCCAGTGAGCAATCGGGTACGCGGCTTGCACAGGTGTGCGCCCCGAGGAGCCGGCGGGTCCGGCACCGCACAGGAGGAATAGGGCTTCATGAGTATCATCGCGTGGCTCGTCGTCGGCGCCATTGCCGGCTGGATCGCAAGCATGGTCGTCCCCGGTGACGAGCGGTATGGTTGGCTCGGCGGCCTCGTCGCCGGCATCATCGGTGCAGTCGTCGGCGGCTGGCTGTTCGGCGCCCTGACCGGCGAGGACTTCACGAGCGGGATCAACATCCCCACGATCATCGCGGCCATCGTTGGCGCGATCATCGTCGTCTTCGTCTGGAACATGATCCAGGGCCGAGGGCGCCGCGCCGTCTGATCGCCACGACCCTCAGCATTCGAGAGCCGGCCCCGACAGGGCCGGCTCTCCTCGTTTCTGTCGCATCTCTCCGCGTCGCGTTCATCATTCGTGCACATCGGCCCGGCAGGCTGAGCTCCGTCAACGACCACCGCGGTGGTGGTCAGGCAACGAAAGGAGCGCACCCGTGTCGGGTCGAACCATCTTCCGCGTCCTCGTCGCCGTTGCCCTCGTCGGGCTGCTCGCGGCGGTGGGCGTATCGGTCTACAACAGTGGCGTCTCGGCCGGGCTCGGCGAAGCTGCCCGCCTGGCGACCGCCTCCGGCAATCCCGTCCCGGTCTACGCCTACCCCGGTCCGTACGTCGGCCATGGCTGGGGCTATGGCTGGGGAGGCTTCGGCTTCTTCGGGATCTTCTTCTGGATCATCGGCCTGTTCCTGGTCTTCGGCCTGATCCGCGCCGCCTTCTGGGGCGGCCGATGGGGCGGCCCGCGCAACGGTTCGCGCGGCGGCCAGCTCGAGGAGTGGCATCGGCGGGCGCACGAGTCCGGCAGCGACCACGCGGCCGGCTGAGCCCCGACTACCATCGGTCGTCAACCGATGCCGACCATCCTCATCGTCGACGACGAGCCGAAGATCACGCGGCTCGTCGCCGACTATCTCGAGCGATCGGGCTTCACCGTCAGCGTGGCCCACGACGGCGGAGAGGCGCTGATGCGCGCCCGGACCGAGCGGCCAGCCCTGGTGGTGCTCGACCTCGGCCTTCCCGGCCTCGACGGCCTCGACGTCACCCGGCAGCTGCGCCGCGACGGCGATGTGCCGATCCTCATGCTCACCGCGCGCGATGACGAGACCGATCGGATCATCGGCCTCGAGCTGGGTGCCGACGACTACGTCACGAAGCCGTTCAGCCCGCGCGAGCTCGTGGCCCGCGTGCGCGCGATCCTCCGCCGCCGCGATCGGGCAGCGTCTGAAGTGCTCCGGGCGGCCGCGCTCGTCCTCGACATGCCGCGCATGCGACTGGAGGTCGACGGCCGGCCAGTCGAGCTCACCGCGACCGAGTTCTCGCTCCTGGCGGCCATGGCGCGCGAGCCCGGCCGCGTCTTCACCCGCAGCCAGCTGCTCGACGCGGTCCACGGCATGGCGATCGAGTCCTACGAGCGGGCGATCGACGCGCACGTGAAGAACATCAGGCGCAAGATCGAGCCCGATCCACGTCATCCGCGTCACCTGCTGACCGTCTACGGCGTTGGCTACCGACTGGCCGATGCCTGACGGTCGCGGCGGTCCATGGCGGCGCGGCGGGGGACGACCGCCATGGTGGCCGGACGGCGAGTCGTGGCCGCCGGTCGACGGAGTTGGCTGGCGCCGCGTCCGGCGCCGCTTCCTGTGGCGCTTCGTCGCCGGCGCAGCGGTTGCGATCATTGCGGCAGGGCTGCTCTTCTCGGCGGTGGGATGGCTGGTGGGCCGTGCAGTTGGCGGCGAGCACGGCTTGTGGTTCCCCGGGTTCGCCATCCCGATCGTCTTCGTCGTGCTTGTGCTCCTGCTCGCGCTGCGCGCCCTGCGGCGCACGGCGGTGCCGCTCGGTGACCTGATCGGCGCGGCCGAGCGGATCGAGCGCGGGGACTTCACGGGGCGGGTCCCCGAACGCGGCTCCGAGGAGCTTCGCTCACTGGCGCGCGCATTCAATGCCATGAGCGCGCGCCTCGAGGCCAACGAGGCGGCGCGGCAGCATCTCTTCGCTGACGTCAGCCATGAGCTCCGCACGCCGCTGGCGGTGATCCAGGGCAACCTCGAGGGGATCCTCGACGGCGTCTATCCCGCGGACGCGGAGCACCTGGCTCCGATCCTCGATGAGACCCGATTGCTGGCGCGCCTCATCGACGACCTGCGCACCCTCTCCCTGGCGGAGGGTGCCGCGCTGCGCCTGGAGCGCGGCCCGCACGACGTCCGCGCGCTGCTGGACGACGTGGTCTCGGCCTTCGGGCCCCAGGCACAGGCAGCGGGGGTCCGTCTTGGCATGCGCGTTGCCGAGGATCTGCCGCTGGTGGACGTCGACGCGCAGCGTGTGCGCGAGGTTCTCGCCAATCTCGTGACGAACGCGCTCCGAGCCACGCCGAGCGGCGGTCGACTGGAGCTCACCGCGAGCTCTGACGGCGCGTTCGTCAGCCTGGAGGTGAACGACACCGGCAGCGGCATCGACGCGGAGCTGCTGCCCGCGGTCTTCGAGCGCTTCAGCCGGGCCAGGACGAGTGGTGGCAGCGGCCTGGGGCTGGCGATCTCGCGCAGCCTCGTCGAGGCGCACGGCGGGACGATCAACGCGGAGAGCGAGCCGGGCCGCGGAACGACGATCCGCTTCACCCTGCCGGTCGCGCACTGACCACTGGCGCGTCACGCCGGCGAAAATCATGACGGGTTCTGGCATGTTTCAGCCGTAGGCTGGGTGTGAACGGACGCTGGGATGAGGACACACCGATGCTGCCAAGCGACACGATGCTGCGCGCGATGATCGACGAACGCGAGCACGAGATCCAACGAGAGGTCCGCCGCTCGCGGCTTCTCCGCTTCCATGGCCGGGGGCAGCCGGCGCGCGATGCGCAGCGGCGTCGCTCAGGAATCGGCGCCGTACTGGGCAGCCACCTCGTGCGCGATCTCCGCCACGCGCTGGCGAATGCGCGGCGGTGACAGCACTTCGAGATCCGAACCCATGCCCAGCAACTGGCCCGGCGCATCGCCGGGCCAGTTCATCCGCAGCCGCAGCCGGACCCAGCCGGCCGGATCCGGCTCGTCGAGCCGTTCGGCGCTGCGGGCGGCCTGGTTGCCGATGAAATCGGCCAGCCATGAGACCGCCGACGGGCGGACCCGTACGGTGACGTCGACCCGCTCCACCTCGCGTTCGTACGCGGCGATCGACTCGGTCCAGTAGGCGGCCAGTTCGAAGCCGGGTGGCCGCTGGAACGACGCTTCGCGAAGCTCCGCGGATCGGACGCGCGCGACGCGATAGGTTCGAACCTGGCCTTCGGCCTCCGCCACGACGTACCAGATGCCGCCCTTGAGGACGAGGCCCAGCGGTCCGAGCAGGCGCTCGACCTGCTCTCCGCCACGACGGTACTCGATCAGCACGCGTCGGCTCTCCCACACGCCGTCGGCCAGCGTGGCGAGGTGCGGCACGGGCTCGGCGTCGACGAACCAGCCGCTGGCGTCGAGGTGGAACCGCTCGAGGAGTCGCTGCGCGCGCGGTCGAAGCTCGCGCGGCATGGCGCTCAGGACCTTGAGCTGCGCGGCAGCCATGACCGTGCCCAGGCCCAGCTCGGCCGCCGGCCCGGGCAGCCCCGACAGGAAGACGGCCTCAGCCTCGGGCGCGGTGAGGCCGGTCAGCCGGGTTCGATACCCGTCAACGAGGCGGATCCCGCCGCCGGGTCCGCGCTCCGCGTAGATCGGCACGCCTGACGCGCTCAGCGCCTCGACGTCACGATGGATCGTTCGCTCGGAAACCTCGAGCTCGCGCGCCAGCTCCGCAGCGGTCAGCTGCTCGCGGTTCTGGAGGAGCAGGAGCAGGCTGACGAGGCGAGAGGCGCGCATGGTCGCTCATGATACGCCGATACCTGACAGCCTCTGACAGGAATCGTAGGCTGAGCCGGGACTCAGACCTGCTGCAACGGCTCCGCCGCGCGGCCGGCGGTGACACCGAGGCCGGTGGGGCAGGCGACGCCGGTGCCGTGGTCCGGGCAGTAACCGTTCGGGTTCTTGGCCAGGTACTGCTGGTGATAGTCCTCGGCGAAGTAGAACTCCGGGGCGTCGACAATCTCGGTCGTGATCTCGCCGTAGCCCGCCTTCGCCAGCTCGTCCGCGTACGCGGCCCGCGACGCTTCCGCAGCGGCCCGCTGCTCCGGCGAGTGGACGAAGATCGCTGAACGGTACTGCGTGCCGACGTCGTTGCCCTGGCGCATGCCCTGGGTCGGATCGTGGTGCTCCCAGAAGATCTTCAGCAGGTCCTCGTAGCTGACCTGCCGCGGGTCGAAGACGACTCGTACCGCCTCCGCGTGGCCGGTCCGCGCGCTGCAGACCTCCTCATACGTGGGGTTCGTGGTGAATCCGCCCTCGTAGCCGGCAGCGGTGGTGATGACGCCCGGCGTCTGCCAGAACGTCTTCTCGGCGCCCCAGAAGCAGCCGAGCGCGAACTCGGCGACCTCGCTGCCGGCCGGGTACGGCGGCGCGAGGAGGGTGCCATTGACATCGTGCTGGAGCGCGGTCGGGATCGGAGTGGGACGGCCCGGCAGGGCATCGGCCGGCGCGACCATGCGCGTCCTGGCGCCGGAGAGGAAGCTGAACATCTGTCAAGTCTACGCCTCGTCGCGCGGAGCGCCATCCGAAGGCACCCTCAGATCGCCATGTGCAGCTGCTCCGGCGGCGCCTCCGGCTCGATGGGTCTGCCTCGTCGGTCACGAATCCCGCTGCCGGCGCGGACCGCTGTGAGGCGCCGCCCGATCGGCTCGGCAACGCCGGCGGCGAGATAGCCGCTCCCGCCTGGCGGATAGCGACGCTCGTATGCGGCGAGCGCATCCGGCCATTCGCGGCCCAGGACGCCGAGGAAATGCTCTCGCGTCCCCGGCCGAAGGTTCAGGAGATTCCACCAGACGTGCGTCGCGCCGGCGTCGCGCGCGGCGCGCATCAGCGCGGCAAGGGAGGCGGGGGCATCGGTCAGGCCCGGCAGCACCGGCGCCAGGGCCAGGCCGGCGCGCAGGCCGGCATCGGTCAGCAGGCGGATCGTCCGGAGGCGCTGCGGCGGCGGCGCCACCCCGGGCTCGAGGCGGGCCGACATCGATGCATCGAGGGTGGCGACCGAGACGGCGATCTCGACCGGTGCCCTGTGGGCGGCATCGGTCAGCACATCGATGTCGCGGACAACCAGCGGTCCGCGCGTGATGATCGAGATCGGGGTGCGCGAGGCTCCGAGTTGCGCGATGCAGCCACGCGTCAGCCGATATCGGCCCTCGGCCGGCTGGTACGGATCCGTCGCCGCACCGATGACCACCGTCTCTTGCCGCCAGGACGGCCGGGCCAGCTCACGGCGCAGCTGCTCGACGATATTGACCTTCACGCGCAGCGACGTGCCGTATCGATCGTCCGATGGACGGTCGGCGCGCCGCTCGAAGCCGCGCACGTAGCAGAAGGCGCAGCGGTGGGCGCAGCCGGTGTACGGGTTGAGGCTCCAACTGAACCCCATGCCCGTGACGCGGTTGAGCGCTGCTCGACACGGCTCCTCGCGATAGGTCGCGCGCATCGCGGGATGATAGAACATCCGTTCTGTTTGCCGCAAGGCCCACAAGGGACCCTGCCTGCGCGCGCTGGTACCGCCGGTGGGGCGCGGGCTCGCACGGATGATGCAGTGACAGCCCTTCGAACCCCTGAACCAACGAACGCGAGGAACCATGGCAACTACGACAACGACGAGGCGAGGCACGCAGACAGGACGCGGACAGGCGACGGGCAACGGACGGCGATCGAGTGAGGCGTCGTCGCGCTCCGAACGTCGCTCGGCACAGCCCCGCTACGCGCAGCTCGGCAAGGAGATCCAGACCTTCGAAGCGATCGAGCAGCTGCCGATCGCGCTGGCCGTCGAGGCCCGGCGCGAGAGCTGCCAGCTGCTGAACCAGGTGCTCGCCGACACGACGATCCTGTACAGCCTGTACAAGAAGCACCATTGGCTGGTCGCGGGGCCGACCTTCTACCAGCTCCATCTGCTCTTCGACAAGCACGCCGAGGAGCAGCTCGAGCTGATCGACCTGCTCGCCGAGCGGGTTCAGTCGCTCGGCGGCATCGCGGTCAGCGACCCGCGGCACGTGGCCGAGATCACGAAGATCGAGCGCCCGCCGAACGGGCGCGAGGACGTCCCGGCGATGATCAGCCGGCTTCTGGCGGCCCACGAGCTCGTGCTCGAGGGCGTGCGCGACGCGATCAGGCGTACCGAGAAGAACGAGGACTGGGGCAGCAACGACCTGCTGATGAGTGACGTGCTGCGGCGCAACGAGCTCCAGGTCTGGTTCGTGGCCGAGCACCTGGTGGACGTCCCGCTCGTCGAAGAGTAGATCCGGGCCGCCAACAGGGCCATTCCGCCGGGTGGACGGCGGGCGTACTCTTCGCCCATGTCGAACGAGCCGGCCGCCACGCCACGCACCGATCGCGACGCGACGGACCGTGAGCTGACCGAGCGCGAGCGCAGGGATGGCGAACGCAGGGATGGCGAACGCAGGGAGCAGGCCCACGGGAGGGCCCCCGCTTCCCTGCGCCGCGTGTCCAAGCTGCCGCGCCTGATCCGGGCCGGTCGCGGTGCTCGTTCGGTCGTGGGTGAGCCTGAGCAGCAGCTCGAGGAGCCGCGAGTCGAGATCATCGAGGCGCCGTCGCTGCGCTGGATCAACATCCAGGAGCCACGACTCGCCGATCGGCAGTGGCTGCTCGACAACTTCGGCTTCCACCCGCTCGACCTCGAGGACGTCGCCAGCCACAATCAGCGGCCGAAGGTCGACGAGTACGAGAACTACCTCTTCCTCGTCATGCAGTTCCCGCGCTTCGACAAGGAGGTCGGGCGGCTGCATGCGGCGGAGCTCGACATCTTCATCGGTCCGGACTTCGTCATCACCCTGCCGAACGACGTCGTGCTGCCGCTGCCCGCCATGTTCGAACGGGCCCAGAGCAATCCCGACGTGCGCGATCAGCTGATGAGCAAGGGCTCCGGCTTCCTCCTCTACGAGATCCT
>DAINOY010000086.1:0-7136 GCA_036743735.1 Chloroflexota bacterium | reverse complement strand
GCGACGAGCAGCAGGGATTACATCATGTGGCCGATCCGGTATCATACCGAGCGTGGAACGCACGCAGATCTCGCTGACGCCCGCCCAGGCTCGAGAGCTGCGGCGCCTGGCGCGGCGCCGTAACACATCCATGGCCGCCCTCATTCGCGAAGCGGTCGACCGCGTGTATGGCGCCGGGGCCGATGGCGACGCGCGATGGGCGCGAGCGCTCGCATCGGTGGGAGGCTTTCGGTCCGACCGCTCCGACGTCAGCGAGCGCCATGATGAAGCGCTCGCGGATGCGTTCGACGGGTGAGCGTATTCATCGATACGTCGGCGCTGTATGCCTTGCTCGACGAACGGGATGCACATCATGCGGAGGCCGCCGACTGCCTGCGGCGGCTCGCCGGGAGCGAGCTCGTGACGCACGCATTCGTGGTTGTCGAGGCCGCGGCGCTCGTGGGCCGGCGGCTGCCGTGGGCTGCCTCTGAGCGCCTCATCGACGGGCTCCTGCCCGTCATCGACATCAGGACGGTCGACGAGGACATCCAGGCCCCCGCCGTCGCCGCCTATCGCCGATCAGGCTCCGCCAGCGTGAGCCTGGTTGACCACACGAGCTTCGCGTTGATGCGGGCGCTGGCCATTCGTCGAGCCTTCGCGTTCGACGACGATTTCACGCGCGAGGGCTTCGACCTCGTCAGCTGAATCCGGCGCTGGTCGCCACGCCGGCCGCAGGTCCCGGCGGATAAACGGATATCCCAGCTTGACCTGGCCAAACGGCATTGACCCGCGTGGCAGACTGACCGCACTGCGAGCGGAGGTCCGAGCCTTGATCCGCGCCGGCAGTCCGTCCACGCGTCGCGTCATGCCGAGCGTCGCGCTCACAGCCGTGCTGGTGCTTGCGGCCTGTGGCGAAGAGCCGACGTCCTCGCCGCCATCCGCCTCGCCCGGTCGCACCGCACTGCCAACGCCCGCGCCGAGCGCCTCGGAAGCCGCGCCGCCAGGCGCATCGGTCTACGCAGGTGCGTGGGTGGACGCGACGGCCGAGACCATCGGCGAGACGCACGAGTACACGAACGGGGTCGAGCTCGCCGATCTCGACACGGACGGCGACACCGACATCCTGTTCGCCAACGGCGGCGGGTACGAGGCGGCCGAGGAGCCCGAGGCGAGCCGCGTCTTCCTCAACACCGGCGATGGATCGTTCGAGGAGGCCACCCAGGCAGTGCTTGGTGACTTCACCGGTGCCACGCGGGTGATCAAGGTCGCCGATCTCGACGGCAACGGTGGGAACGACATCCTGCTGGGCACGAACTACGCCAGCCAGAGCCAGCTCTTCCTGAGCGGCGGCAACGGCACGTGGACGAACGCCACGGCGGACCACCTGCCGGCGGTCGAGCTGTCGGTGGGTGATCTCGAGCTGGGCGACGTGGATGCCGACGGCGACCTCGACGTCATGCTCGCCCACCGCGGCAACGGCGGGTCACCGTTCCGCGTCACCGGCATCACCCAGCTCTGGCTGAACGATGGCGCGGCGCATTTCACCGATGTCACGGCGCAGCGCATGCCGCCGGTCGAGGTCGGCTTTTCGTGGGACCTCGATCTCGTGGACGTCGACAACGACTGGGACCTCGACGCGCTCGTCTCGTGCAAGGTCTGCGACGGAAGCCTGCTGTTCCTGAACGATGGGAGCGGCACCTTCACCGATGCCACCGCCGGGCGCCTGCCCGCGTTCGGCAACAACTACGAGTTCGCGCCGATCGACCTGGACGCGGACGGCTTCCTCGACCTGGTGACGATCAACGACGGGCCTGACCGCGGCGAGGGCTTCACCGAGCACATCTTCCGCAACGACGCTGGCACCTTCGCGGACGTGACCGAGGAATGGTGGCCGCCGACGGCGAACATCGGCTGGGACGACGCAACGCCAGTGCCGTTCGACATTGATTCGGATGGCGATGCCGACTTCCTCATCACGTCGCTCGACGGTCCCGACCGGCTCCTGCTCAACGATGGCAGCGGCGCGGTGACCCTCATGACCGATGTGTTCCGGAGCGAACGATTCACCGCGGGGACGCTCGCGATCGTCCTGGCCGACCTGAACGGCGATGAGCGCCTGGACGCCGTCGAGGCGCAGGGCGAGGCACCCGGCTCGGACGAGGACCGCGTGTACTTCGGGACCGATGTCATCGCTCCGGACACGGCGCCGCCGATCATCCGCACGGATCTGCCGAGCGCTCCCACGGGCGACACGCTCGTCCATGCACGCGTCCACGACAACGACGCGGTGTACGGGGCGCATCGCTGGGAGACGATCGAGGTGCGCTGGGACGGCGGAGCAATGCCGATGCGCTGGTACGGCGAGTTCCTGTTCGACGCACGCGTCCCGTTCGAGGCCGGCGTTTCGGGCGTCGCCGTGTGTGCCATCGACGCGGCGGGCAACGAGGCTTGCGCTCCGGGGGTGTAAGATAGTTCGTCTTGTCGAACTATCCGGAAACACCGAACCTTTCGGGAACGCCGAATGAGGCCGCGATCAGACGCGTCCTCTTGGCGTTCGAGCGATTCCAGGCCTGGATCATGAAGGTCCACGCGCCCACCTTCGTGGAGCTGAACCTCACCCTCGCCCAGCTGCGCACCGTCTACCTCCTGGCGGCGACCGGACCGATGCGCATGAGCGAGCTGGCCACGCGCCTGGGGAGCGCGCCGTCCACGGCGAGCGGCGTCGTCGACGGCCTCGTCTCGCTGGGGCTGATCGAGCGTCATGAGGATCCGGCCGATCGTCGGCAGGTGCTCGTGCAGATCACCGCTGCCGCGGGCGCGCGCCTGGAGGACTTCCACGAGCTCAGCCGCAGCCGGCTCACCGAGCTGCTGCGGCGCATCACCGAACCCGATGAGCTGGCGGCCATCGAGCACGCCATCAACCTGCTGACCGATGCCGCCGGCCGGCTCAACGCGGAGACCGACACGTAAATGACCTGGCTCACCCGGGCGGCCGTCAGCCGCCGCAGCGTCACGCTGCTCATCGCCGCCGGACTCTTCGTCTTCGGCATCCTGGCCTGGAACAGCCTGAAGCAGGAGCTCCTGCCGGACGTCTCGTTCCCCGTGGCCACGGTCATCGCGCCGTTTCCAGCCGCCGGGGCGGACGACGTCGCGACCGAGGTCGTGGCTCCGATCGAGCGCGCCGTGCAGTCGGTGCCGGGCATCGACCAGGTGCGGTCCACATCGGCCAACTCCATCGGGTTCGTCACCGCACAGTTCGAGTACGGCACGGACGTCGACGAGGCCACGGCCGCCATGGAGGAGGCGATCGCCGCGCTGACGTTGCCGCAGGGCGTCGAGCCCGCCGTGTCCGCGCTGAACATCAACGCCTCGCCGGTCGTCGTGGCGGCGATCTCCTCGGAAAGCGCCTCGCTCACCGAGCTCGGCCGGCTCGCCGCCCGGGACGTCGTGCCCGAGCTCGAGGGCATCTCCGGCGTCGCCAACGTGGAGATCACCGGCGGTCTCGAGGACCAGGTCACGATCACGCTGGATCCACAGGCGCTGGGTCGCAGCGGCATCGGCTACCAGCAGATCCAGGCGGCCCTCGCGGCAAGCAACGTGACGATCCCGTCGGGTGAGCTGCCGTCGGACGAGGAGTCGATCCCGGTCACGACCATCGGCGAGATCGGCTCGGTCGACGAGCTGCGCCAGGTCGTGGTGGGCGTGGCGCCCGGTAACGCGCCAGTGCCGGTCACGCTGGGCGACATCGCGGACGTGGAGATGACGCAGGTCGCCACGAGCGGCTACGGGCGCATCAACGGCACCGAGGCGCTCGGCCTGTCGGTCAGCAAGGTCGCATCGGCCAACACGGTCGAGGTCTCGCACGCGGTGACCGATGCTCTGGATCGGATCGTCGACGAGAGTGGGGCGGCGCTCGACATCACCATCGTGTCGGACCAGGCCGACTTCATCATCGAGTCGCGCGACGGCCTCCTGAAGGAGGGCGGACTCGGTGCCGCGTTCGCGGTGCTGACGATCTTCCTCTTCCTGTGGAGCGTCCGCTCCACGTTCGTTGCCGCGCTGAGCATCCCGCTGTCGCTGCTCGTCGCGCTCGTCGCGATGCAGCTCACCGGCATCACGATGAACATCATGACCCTGGGCGGGCTCGCGGTGGCCGTGGGCCGGGTGGTGGACGACTCGATCGTCGTGCTCGAGAACATCTATCGGCATCGGGCCATGGGCGAAGACCGCCTGACCGCCGTGCTGCGAGGTCCCGCGGAAGTCGCCGGCGCCATCACCTGGAGCACCCTGACCACCGTCGCGGTGTTCCTGCCGCTGGGCTTTGCCGGCGGCCTCATCAGCCAGTTCTTCCTGCCCTTCGCGCTGACGGTCTCCTTCGCGCTGCTCGCCTCGCTGGTCGTGGCGCTGACCGTCATCCCGGTGCTCGCCTGGTTCCTGGTCGGCAGGCCCTCAGCGAGCAGCGTCGACGAGGCGGGAGAGCCGAGGCGCTCGATCTGGGTGCGCCTCTACGACCCGACCATCCGCGCGGTCCTGCACAACCGATGGACGTCACTCGCCGTCGTCGCCGGCGCGCTGCTGCTCTTCGTCGGCTCGCTCTTCATCGTCCCGCTGCTCCCGACGGCCTTCCTCAACTCGGGGTCCGAGAAGATCCTGCTGGTCAATGTCTCGCCGCCTTCGGGCACGTCGTCGGAGGTCGTGCGCGACGTCGCGGCCGATGCCGAGCAGCTCCTCCTGGCCGATGACGAAATCAAGCTCGTCCAGACCAGCATCCCGCCCGAGGGTGATACCGGCTTCCGCACGCTGCTGGCCGCCCAGCAGGGGCGCGCCGCGAACTCCGCCACCGTCTTCGTCCGCCTCGATGCTGCTGCCGATCTCGAAGCGTCGGCACAGCGCCTGGAAGAGGCGCTGACGCCGGTCGAGACCGATGGCTGGGAGGCGACGGTCCAGCAGACGACCGGCCCCGGCGGCGGTGGCAGCCTGGCGCTCGTGGTCGGCGGCCCGGACCTCGACGCGGTGGAGCAGGGGACCGATCTGGTGATCGACGCCATCGGGGACGTCGAGAACCTGGCCAACATCACCAGCGATCTCGTTGCGGCGGCGGCGCAGATCGAGATCCGGGTCGACACGGAGCGTGCCGCTGCGCGCGGAGTCACCGCTGCGCAGGTGGGCGGCATCGTCCGCGGCGCCCTGTCACCGGCGACGGTCACGACGATGCGCTCCGAGGAAACCGATGCGCCCGTCAACGTCATCCTGCGCCTGGATCCTGCGGCGGTGGACTCGGTGCAGGCGTTGCAGGCGCTGCCGGTGGGCGCGGGCACGGTGCTCGGCGACGTCGCCGAGGTGGAGGAGCGGGATGTGCGCGCCACGATCTCGCGCGTCAACGGGACGCCATCGGCCACGGTGAGCGGCGAGATCCTGGGCGACGACACGGGAGCCGTCTCCGCGGCGGTGAATGCGGAGCTGACGCGCCTCGAGTCGTCCGGCGAGCTGCCACCGGGCGTGACGGTCAGCGTCGGAGGTGTCAGCCAACAGCAGTCCGAGGCGTTCGGCGGGCTCTTCACCGCGATGGGCGTCGCCGTCGCGCTCGTCTACCTGATGCTGGTGCTCGCGTTCAGCTCGCTGGTGACGCCGTTCATCATCCTGTTCAGCCTGCCGCTCGCCACGATTGGCGCGTTTCCCGCGCTGCTGCTCACCGGCCGCCCGATCGGGATCAGCGCCCTCATCGGCTTCCTGATGCTCATTGGGATCGTCGTGACGAACGCGATCGTGCTGCTCGATCTCGTCGAGCGGCATCGGGCCGAGGGCATGCCGCTGCGGGAGGCGATCATCCGCGGCGGGCACACCCGCGCGCGGCCGATCCTGATGACGGCGATCGCCACGATCCTGGCGCTCGTGCCGCTGGCGGCGGGCCTGAACGAGGGGTCGATCATCGCCGCCGAGCTCGGCACGGTGGTGATCGGCGGCCTGCTCAGCTCGACGTTCCTGACGCTCATCGTGGTGCCCGCGGCGTATCGGTTGGTGGAGGGGCTTCGCGGGAGGCTCGGCGGGCGCGAAGCCTCATAGGGCGGGCGGCCAGTTGTATGCTCGGCTTCCGAGCAGAGGCGCCCGATGGCCGCGAGGTACCACTTCGTCTCCACCTACCGATTCGCCGGAGATCGCAGCGCCATCACGCGCGCGCTCCTGGACGTCGCCGGGTGGCCGACCTGGTGGCGCTGGCTGCGGCGGATCGAGCAGGTCCAGGCCGCGACCTCCGACGACGGCGTCGGCGCCGCGTACCGGAACTTCATGACGTCGCCGCTCGGCACCCGCTTCACCTACACGACGACGATCACGGCGGTCGACGGAGAGCGTCGGATCGACGTCGGCTCCAGCGGCGACCTGCGCGGCCGCGGTCGGTTCCTGCTGGTGGAGGAGCCGGCCGGTGAGGTCGAGCTCAGCTACACGTGGCTCGTCGAGACGACGAAGTGGTGGATGAACCTCCTCGCGATCGTGGGGCGCCCCGCATTCGGCTGGAACCACGACCGCCTCATGACTGATTTCGGCCATGGGCTGGCGAAACGCGCCGGCGTGCGGCTTATCGATCTTCGCAACGAGACTGTCCGCCCCAGTGACCCGCGCTTCCATACGATGCCCGCCGTCAGAGCCGACACCCCGTGAACGACGAGGTCGACCTCCGCGTCCGACTCGCCGCGTTTGGGTGGCTGCGGGCGCAGATGGACATCCACGGGGATGTCCTGTCGCGCTCGATCCTCGCCCAAGGGTTCATCTTCGACGGCCGCCGCGTGCCGCTGCTTGGACCTCAGGGAATCTTCAAACCCGCGCTGTGCACCATGCCGCTCTCGATCACCACGATCCCTGGGCAGTATCCCGACGCCATGGGGACTGGGACCCTGAGCTATGCCTATCGGGGCACGGACCCCGGTCATCCGGATAACCGTGGGCTGCGCGAGGCAATGCGACGCCAGACTCCGCTCGTCTACTTCTATCGGCTCCAACCCGGTCAGTATCTCGCGGCCTTCCCGGTGTACATCGTCGGTGACCATCCCGAGCGCTTGGTCTTCGACGTCCAGGTTGATGACGCTGCCCTGCTGGCGCCGCCGAATGCGCCGATCGACGCCGTGGCAGAGGATCGGGCGGCGATCCGACGCGAGTACGTC
>DAINOY010000085.1:0-7159 GCA_036743735.1 Chloroflexota bacterium | reverse complement strand
CCTGCTCGGCACCCGCGATCCGGCGGCCACCACTGCGTTCCTCGACGACCTCCGCGGTGAGGCGGAGGCGAAGGGCGCAACGACGTCCTCCGAGAGTCACGCGGGCGCGACCATCTGGTCGATCAGCGACGTGGCGAGCGAGGGCGGGATGGGTGGCAGCGCCCCCTCCGGCGGCGCCTACGCGGTCAGCGGTGATCACCTGCTCATCGGCGTGAGCGCAGACGACGTCCGCACGGCGCTCGACGTCCACTCCGGCTCGGTCGACAGCTTTGCGGAGCGTGCCGACGTGCAGGCGGCCGTCGCCAAGCTCCCGTCCGACCGGGTGGCCACGCTCGTCGCCGACGCGGCGCCGGTGGTCGCCGCCATGCGCGACGCGCTCACCGAGCTCATGCCCGAGCTGGATGCCGTGGCCGACGTCTATGCCTCGGGGCTCTCCATGCTCCAGGTCGGCTCGCTGCGCTTCGAGGACGACCGCGTCGTGGCCGATGGCGTCGGAACGATGCCATCGCGCGGCATGTCGAACAGCCAGCGCTCGCTCGCCGAGGCCATCCCGGCCGACTCGCTGGTCTATGTCGACGGCACCGGCATCGGCGCGTACCTGGCCGATCTCATCGGCGCCGCCAAGGAGGCCGCCGCGGCCGCCGGCGAGGAGTCGACGGTGGCGCAGGTCGAGGGGATCCTGGGAGCCGACATCGAGGCCTTCGTGTCGTGGATCGACCAGGCCGCCGTGACCGTCGGCTGGGACGGCAGCGAGCCGTGGGGCGGCTTCGTCATCGTCCCGACCAGCACCGACGAGGCACAGCTTCGGCTCGGGCAGCTCAAGGCCCTCGCCGGCCTGGCCGGCATGGCCGGTGGTGGCGTGCCGCTCACCGTGACCGAGGAAGAGGTCGATGGCGTGACCGTGACCCGCTTCGCGGTCTCCGAGATGGGGATGGACGTCGCGTTCGAGTACGCCGTGGCGGATGGGCGCGTCCTCATCGGGTTCGGTGACACGTTCATCGCGCGCGTGCTGCAGACCGATGCCGCCTCCTCGCTCGCGACGAATGAGCGCTTCGCTGCCGCGCTCGACGAGGTCGGTGGCGCATCGGGCACGAGCCTGGTGTGGGCCGATCTCGACGGTCTGCGCCAGTCGGCCGAGAACGCGATCCCGTCGGACCAGCGCAGCGAGTACGACGAGAAGGCCGCGCCGTGGGTCGAGCCACTCGACACGCTCATCGGCGTCATGCGGGTCGAGGGTGACTCGGTGATCAGCCAGGGGGCGCTCATCACGAAGTGACCCCGCTGCGCTGGGACGGCGACGGTCCGCCGAACGTCGCCGGGGTCGCCGAGCGGCTCCGGCGCGAGGGCGTCGCGCCGTCATCCTGGTCGAACGGCCCCGGTGACCGCTACGCCGCGCACGAGCATCCGTACGAGAAGCTGCTCATGTGCGCCGAAGGCTCGATCACCTTCTTCGTCGGGCCGGAAGAGAAGCCCGTCGAGCTGCTGCCGGGCGACGGCTTCGTCCTGCCGGCTGGCACCCGTCACGCGGCGCTCGTCGGTCCCGAGGGCTGCACCTGCGTGGAGGGGCAGGCCTGAGATCGCTGCGCCGACCGCTCGCCGAGCCCGCGGCGGCGCCGCCGACGGAGCGCGAGGCCGCCTGGCTCGACGCGCTGCGCGCCGCGGTGGACCCGTCGCGCATCTTCGCCGACATCACCGCGCTGCCGGCGCCGCGGCACCGTGCCACCGACCCGCGAAGGATCGGTGCCGCCGAGCGGGCCATCGTCTCGGGGCTGCGTGACGTCGGCTGGCACGCCTACCGTCGCCGATTCAGCGGGCCGCCCGCGGGCTGGAACGTCGAGGCGCTCCGTCCCGGGGCGGCGGGAACCGGCGCCCCGACGCTCGCCGTCGTCGCGCACCACGACACCGTCGCCGGCAGCGGCGGCGCCGACGACAACGGGAGCGGCGTCGCCGTCCTGCTCGAGGTCGCTCGGCTCCTGGAGCCGTACCGGTTCCGACGGTCCGTGCTGCTCGCGACCGTCGACCTCGAGGAGACGGGTCGCTTCACCGGCGCAGAGGCGCTGATCGACCTCGCCACGCGGCGCGGGCCGCTCGCCGGCGCCATCGTGCTCGAGAGCGTGGGCTACACCGATCCCACGCCGGGAAGCCAGCGGATCCCGCACGGGCTCGGCATGCTCTACCCGGATCAGCTGCGCGCCGCCCGGACCGACGGGCTCGCGGGCTCGTGGACGCTGCTCATCCACCGCCGCTCGGCGGAGGCGCTCGCGCGCGCCATGCTCGCGGCGCTGCGTGCTCAGGGCGGCGAGCGAGCGGCGTTCGCCATCCGCGATCCCGTCGACCTGCCGGTCCTCGGCCCGGCGCTTCGCTGGCTGCTGCCGACGGTCCGGCATCTCGGGCGCAGCGACCACGCGGCCTTCTGGGACCGGGGCATCCCGGCCGTCTGCGTCACCGATACCGCCGACCTGCGCAACCCGCACTACCACCGACCCGATGATTTGCCGGCGACGCTCGACCCGGCGCGGATGGCCGAGGTGGCGGTGGCCACCGCCTTCACGATCGGCCGGCTCGCCGGGCGCCTCGAGGCGCCCTGATCGACGCGCCTTCAGCCGGACTCGGCCGGACTCACCCCGGCGGGCGGCGCGCGAGCTCATCGGCCGCCTTGCGCGCCTCGACCTCGTAGCGGTTGCCGTCGTACCAGCCCTGGTGGCCGCGGAGCGCCCGCACGCTCGCCGCGCCGTAGAGGATCGGAAAGAGCACGCCATGCCGCCGCCACTGCCGCACGTGCGCCAGCTCATGCGCGAGCTCGACCGGGTTCAGCTCGCGCCAGGCGAGGATCCGCGAGCCGATGGTGATCGCCAGCCAGTCCCGGAGCACCAGGCCGCCGATGCGCCGCAGCACCGGCACGACGACCACGCGGTGCGGCGGATCCCCAGGGGGGTCAGTGCGCGCGGTCGTGGGCATGCGCCGGACCCGGACGCAGGAGCAGGTCGGGGCGCGCTCCCCAGCGCTTGAGGAATCGGTAGAAGTTGCGCTTGCTGAGGCGGTCGCGCTCGTCCTCGGGCAGCGCCGTCCAGCCGCGATGCTCGTGCCGCGCCAGTGGCAGCCCGTCGAGCGCCACCGCCCGCCAACCCGCGTCACGCGCCGCGAAGCTGAAGTCGAGGTCGGCGTTGCGATAGAAGCGGAAGCGGCGGTCGAAGAGACCGACGTCGCGGAGTACCTCGCGGCGCACCGCCAGGCAGTAGGCCTCGATCGCGTCGACCTCCCCGGGAGGCGCCTCGTCGAAGTGCCGAGCATCGGGACTCGTCACGCCCCAGGCACCGGCAATGCCGATCGACGGATCGTCGAACGCGGCAACGAGCGGATCCACGGCGTCGCCGAGCGGCTCCACGGAGCCGTCGAGCAGGATCGTCACGCGGCCCAGGCTGCGCCGCAGGCCGAGATTCCGCGCGTCGGCCCAGCCGAGGCGCTGTGTCGTCGGAAGGACGACGACCGGATCGGGCCAGACCTCCTCGAGCAGCGCGTCGAGGTCGTACGACGGGGCGTTGGCCACGACCACCAGCTCAAGCTCGCGCATCGGGCGGTGCGCCGCCAGGCCACGCAGGAGGCGCTGGAGGTCAGCGGGATGATCCTCGGCCAGCAGCTGCACCGACGCGTCGTGAGTGGGGTCCTCGCCCAGCCGGCTGGTGAGGTCATCGGGCCGTGCGTAACCGGTGACGACCGGTGCCTCGGGCAGAATCGGACGTGCCGTGGATCCGTCAGGGCCGTCCATGACCTCCCAGCCCATCGCGTGGAGGCGGTCGCGGACCGCATCGGCGGCCGTGAAGTCGCGTGATTCGCGATGGCGGCTGCGCTCATCCAGGAGGCGCCGGATCTCGTCGGGGAGGGCCTCGGTCATGCGTTGTGCGCCTCCTGTGACCCCGAACGTACCAGTGGCTCCAGCCCGAAGGTACCGGGTGGCTTCAGGGCACCTCAACCTTACTATCCGACCACAGGCCGCGCGCACCGCACCGGTGCCGACAAGAGGCCTCCGACACGTCCGCTGGAGGGCAGGCGTTGGCTACTCAGGTCATGAACGAGGTGGGCAAGCTCCTCACCGCCTCCGAGGTGGCGGACATGCTCCACCTGCATGTGAACACCGTGAAGCGGCTCGGCGATCGTGGCGAGCTGCCGTTCTTCCGCGTCTGCAAGCGCGGCGATCGGCGCTTCCGCTACGACGACGTGGTGGAGTTCCTGCACCGCTCGAAGTAGGGCGCCAGCCGCCGAATTGATGACGCGCCCCCGCCTCCGTGGCGGGGGTGGTCGAGCACCCGTGCCAGGGGGCTCGAGACGACCGCCGAGGTGCCAACTTCTCGGCGGTCGTTTCGCATCCGGCGTACTCTGCGCGGATGACCGATGAAGCCCGGCAGCGGCTCGCCGAAGGTGAGCGCCTGCTGGATGCCGGGGACTTCCGCGGCGTGGAGGCGGTCCTCGGGGCGCTGACCGGCCACCCCGATCGCGACCTCGCCGGCGCCGCCTGGCTGCTGATCGGCACGGCTCGCTATCGGGCCGATGCCGAGCCGGAGGCGCTCGCCGCCTGGCAGCACGCCGCCGACGGCGACGGGGCGCACGCCTGGCAGGGATGGCGCGCCGTCGCCGAGCAGCGCGTGCGCGATGGCGAGCTCGAAGGCGCGGTCGAGGCGTACCGCGAGGCGGAGCGTCGGGCGCCGGCCGGCGAGCGGGGGGCACTGGCCAACCGCATCGGCTGGCTCCTGAAGGAGCAGGGCCACGACTTCGCCGCGCGGCGCCAGTTCAACCGCGCCCGCGGCGCCTACGCCACCTACACGCCGTACGTGACCTGGGCCATCCTCGCCGTCAACATCGGCGTCTTCGTGCTCGACCTGCTGCTGGCGGGAAGCTTCAACTTCCTCGGCTTCCGCGGCGGCCCGCTCGTCCAGGCTGGCGCCGTGTACGGGCCGGCCGTGGCCGATGGCGAGTGGTATCGGCTCATCACCGCGGCCTTCCTCCACCTGGGCGTGCTGCACCTCGCCTTCAACATGTACGCCCTCTATCTCTTCGGCCCGATCCTCGAGCAGCTCTACGGCCGGATCGAGTACGCCGTTCTCTACGTCCTCTGCGCCCTGGGCGGCAGCGTCCTGACGATCCTGCTCGCCCCGCAGAGTGCGGCTGCCGGTGCCTCGGGGGCCATCTTCGGGCTCTTCGGGCTCGCGTTCGTCGTCAGTCGACGCCACCACGCGGCCCTGGGCCGTGAGGCGCGCTACCTCTTCAGCCAGGCCGGGTCGTTGCTCGTCCTGAACCTCGTCATCACCTTCCTCATCCCCGGGATCAGCTGGACGGGCCACGTCGGCGGGCTGGTCACCGGCGCGGTGATCGGCTTCTTCCTGCCGCCGACCGGGGTGGCGACGATGGCCTCGATGTGGCGCACGCCCTCCGGCGAGCAGATGCAGCGCGCCATGCCGCTGGCGCTGCGCGCGGTCGTCTACCTCGCCGTGGCGCTCATCCTGGCCGTCGGGAGCTGGTACGCGATCCTGCGCAGCTGACGCTTGACCGGCACGCTCGCGCGCCGCATCATGCCCGGCACGCTGAACAGATGATTGGCTTCGACCGGGACGAGTAGCCCGCCGAGCGACCAGCTGAGCGAGCCGGGATGGTGCGAGCCGGCATGGGTCGTGGCGGGGGAATGGACCCGCGAGCCTCGCCCCGAACGCCGTCGGACCGACGGCTGCGTAGGCGGCGACGGGAGGCCCCCGTTACCACGGGCCGGCGCATCGGCCGCGCCAGATCGCGGTTCGTGCGAGCAGAGCGCGGACCGCACGCCGATCCGCAACGAGGGTGGCACCACGGATCGACGCCTCCGTCCTTCGGGATCGGAGGCGTTGCTGTAGTTCCCGGAGACCTGCGCCATGCCAGCCACGAACGAACAGACCGATATCCGCCCGGCCGTTGCCGCCGCCGTCGAGCTCGTCGCCAACGGAGCGCCGATGCCGACGCCCCTCGCCGAGGCGGCGATGGAGGAGCTGATGGATGGCGTCGCGCCGCCGGCCCAGGTCGCGGCGCTCCTCGCCATGCTGCGCCTGCGCGGCGAGACGGCCGAGGAGCTGGCCGCCTTCGCGCGCGTCATGCGCTCGCGTGCCGTGCGGGTCGAGGCACCCGACGGGGCGATCGACATCGTCGGCACAGGTGCCGACGGCTCGGGCACGTTCAACATCAGCACGCTCACCGCCTTCGTGGTGGCCGGCAGCGGTGTCCCCGTGGCGAAGCACGGCAACCGCGCGGTCACCTCGCGCAGCGGCGCGGCCGACGTCATCGAGGCCCTCGGCATCCCGCTCGACCCCGGGCCGGAGGCGGTCAGCGCCATGATCCGCGAGCTCTGCTTCGGCTTCATCTTCGCGCCGGCCTATCACCCCGCGATGAAGCACGCCATGCCGATCCGCCGCGAGCTGCCGATCCGCACCGTCTTCAATCTCCTGGGTCCGTTGAGCTCGCCGGCGCGCGTGCGCCGCCAGCTGCTCGGCGTGGCCGAGGCGCGGCTGCTGCCGCTGCTGGCCGGTGTCCTGTCGCGGCTCGACATGGACCGCGCGCTCGTCGTCCACGGCGCCGACGGGCTCGACGAGCTGTCGCTGGCCGGCCCGAACCGTGCCCTGCTGGTCGAGGGACGTGATGTGCGCGAGGTGACGATCGACGCCGCTGAGCTGGGCCTGGGCTCTGCGCCTGCGAGCGCTCTCGCCGGCGGCGACGCGCAGCTGAACAGCGCGATCGCGCTCTCGGTCCTCGGCGGCGAGTCGGGGCCGGCGCGCGACGTCGTCCTGCTCAACGCCGCTGCCGCGCTCCACGTCGCCGGGCGCGTCGACCAGCTACGCGACGGGGTCGCGCTCGCCGCGGCGTCGATCGACTCGGGGCGCGCTGCCGAGGTCGTAACGGCAGCGGCGGGGCGATCGTGAGCCTCCTCGCCGAGCTCGTGGCCGCTGCTGAGCGTCGCGCGCGGGCCGACGCCCGGGTCGTGCCGCTGGCTCAGCTGCGCGCCGAGGTGCGCCGCATGCCGGCGGCCCCGCGGTTCGCCGCGGCGCTGCGCCACGCGGAGCGGCTGGCGATCGTGGCCGAGGTGAAGCGCTCCTCGCCCTCGGCCGGCCGCTTTGCGGTGGTTGGCGACCGGCTGGCCGACGTC